>CAKVNA010000036.1 GCA_934776915.1 uncultured Clostridia bacterium | reverse complement strand
TTTCCGACCCAGTTGGCATGACAGATAGCAAAATTGCTGCGTGTTTGTCGTTTGTGCTTGCAAGCAACAAATTTCTTGGACAAGTTTCAAAAGCACTTATCAAAACTGATGTTGAAAAATTTGGTTTTGTGTCATCTGCCTATGCTCAAGCTTTGTATCTTTTTGATGAGGCAGAACGGGACAAATATGTGCTTCTTGTAGATTGCGGATACATAACAACAACAGTTGCTCTTGTTCGTGGGCGTGGAATACTTAATTTGAGCAGTTTTTCAATGGGCGGGGGATATGTGTCTGCCGACCTTGCGAGGTGTCTTAGAATTCCATTTTCTTGTGCGGAAAACTTGAACAGAAAGATTGTCCTTTGCATTGAGCCAGACGAAAATGACAATTATGATATTGTAATTGATGGAGCAATAACCCCAGTTTCCATGAAGGTGGCAAATGCCATTGCACAAAGCAGAATTGAGGTTATTGCAAAAGGCATTTTAAAATGTTTTGAGGGCTGGCAATTCAATTTTCCAGATTTTATCCCAGTGTATTTGACGGGCGGGGGCTTGTCATTTATGAAAGGTGCAAAAGACGAAATAGCAAAGGTCATTGGCAAAAATGTTTTAATAGCACAAATGCCATATTCAAGTTTAAATAAGCCTAACAATTCTTCAAGCATGGCGGTTTTAAGTTATGCTTTGTCGCAAGTTTAGATAGTAGATTATACATTTATGGAGGGAAAAACATGTATAGTTCAAATAGCATAAGCCAAATAGCAAATATAAAGGTCGTTGGTATTGGCGGTGGTGGAAATAATGCCGTAAACAGAATGGTCGCTGCAAATATCACAAGTGCCGAGTTTGTCGCAATAAATACGGACAAGCAAGCTCTTCTTATGAGCAAGGCAACTCACCGAATTCAAATTGGCGAAAAATTGACAAGAGGACTTGGCGCTGGTGCCGACCCAGAAATTGGACAAAAAGCCGCAGAAGAAAGCAAGGCTGTCATTACAGAAATGCTCAAAGGTTGCGACCTTGTATTTATCACTGCCGGAATGGGCGGTGGAACTGGAACTGGTGCTGCTCCAGTTGTTGCACAGGTGGCAAAGGAACTCGATATATTGACCATTGCAGTTGTTACAAAGCCATTTAATTTTGAAGGCAGAAGAAGAATGGACAATGCCGAAAAGGGCATTGCAAATCTTAAAAAGTTTGTTGACACTTTGGTTATTATTCCAAATGACAAACTTTTGAAAATTGTTCCAAAAGGCACTCCTATTGTAGAAGCATTCCGTTGTGCAGATGATGTTTTAAGACAAGGTATTCAAGGCATTTCTGACTTAATTGTAACACCAAGTCTTATCAATCTTGACTTTGCAGATGTCAAAACTATTATGAAAGATAAGGGGCTTGCTCATATGGGTATTGGTCACGGCAAGGGCGACAACAAAACCATTGACGCCGTCAGACAGGCTGTTCAAAGTCCACTTCTTGAAACTAATATTGAAGGAGCAACAGGCATATTGCTCAATGTTAAAGGTGGGCTTGACCTTTCTCTTGACGAAGTTAATGAAGCGGCGGAACTTGTTAGAGATGTTGTTGACGACAACTGCAACATTATTTTTGGTGCGGGAGTTGATGATACTCTCAATGAAGAAGTAGAAATAACCGTTATTGCAACAGGATTCAATCAACAACGAGTTGCAAACATTCCAAAAGAAAATGCCGAAGAACTCAGCCTTCCAAAGATGAATTTTGATAAATTTGTTTTTAATGAAGAAAAAACAGAATCAGTGTCAAAGCCTGTTTCAGAACCAACTCCACAGCCAGAAATTCCAACTTCTCGTGTTCAAATTGAACAACCAAATGAGGAACTTCCAGCATTTTTGAACAGGCTCAGAAGAAAATAATTTTATATAATAAATATTAAAAATGACTCTTTAAGACAAAAGGAGTCATTTTTTCTTTTTTTATTCTTTTATTCACATTGCACTGTTCAAAAAGAAAGATTATTATTAATATATGGAAATTTATATTGAAGATGCACTGTTGCAAAACTTTTTATTACTTCTTTTTTCACTTTCAATTTCAAAGCAAATTTCAAAAGAAAACAAACACCCTTGGCTAGACATATTATCATGCCTTTTTGGAAGTGTGTTTGTTATTTTCTTTGCCTTGTTGCAACTCAACACATTTTTGACAATTGTTGCAAATTTTACAATAATATTATTTGTTTCTCTGCTTTCTCTGGGCAAGGACAAACCAAAAAATCTTACACTTTACATATTGTCTTTTGTTTTTTCAAAATATTTGTTTATTGGGATAGGCGACATGCTTTCCAAACTTTTTGAGTGGAAAATATCGGGTAATCTTCTTGTTGGGATATTTTTTATCTGCTTTATTTTTTCAAAAAAATTTGTCAAACAAATTTATAAAAAGCAAAAACTTAACAACTTTTATTACAATTTAAAATTAAGTGTAATGGGCAAAGATTATAACATAACAGCCTATCTTGATAGTGGTAATTTGCTTCAAGATGATGACACAGGGCTGTCAATTCTCGTTTTGGACTTGGATACATTTCTTAAAATATTTGAAGATAAAATTTCCATAGTTGACATATTGCAAAGAAAACTAGACAGAAAAATTAACGGGAAATACATAACTTGTCAAACAGCTCATGGTGTGGGTAAACTGTTTGTTTGCGAAATTGATGGAATTTTTTCAAGAGAAAAAAAGTCTGGTGAGAAAAAATTACATGCACTTGTTGGGCTTGGAAACTTTGGGTTTGAAAAGAAAGATTGTCAGGGGCTGCTTAGTCCTTTGGCACTATAAAATGATTAAAAAGGGGTAAAAAGATATGAAAAATAAGCAAAAATTTGATATTTATGGAGAAAATTTGAACGAAAGTCAAAGGTGTTCAATTTGTGAAAGGATAAAGAAGTTTGTTAAGAAAATTTTTAAGTTAGACTTTCTTGATATAAAAGAAAAGCTTATCGCTTATGTAAGCGGGAAAGAAGTTTTGCCACAAGCATTGACCCAAGAGGAAGAAGAAAAACTTTTGGACAGGCTTAGAAATAAAGACGAAAGTGCAAGGAGTGAACTTATTGAACACAACTTGCGACTTGTTGTTTATATCGCCAAGAAATTTGATAACACAGGGGCAGAACTTGATGACCTTATATCTGTTGGTGCAGTGGGACTTATTAAGGCCGTTCAATCTTTTGATGTGGAAAAAAATATTAAGCTTGCAACATACGCTTCACGCTGCATCGAAAATGAAATTTTAATGTTTATAAGAAAACGCTCAAGGCAAATGTCAGAGGTTAGTCTTGACGAACCATTGAACTTTGACAAAGACGGAAACGAACTACTGCTTAGCGATGTTCTTGAAAGCGATGCGGAAACTGCAAGCGGAACGCTTGAAAAAAACGGCGAGAAAGCACTTCTGTGGGAGGCAATTAGGAGGCTTAATGAAAGGGAACAGAAGATTATGGAACTTAGATTTGGTCTTAATGGTGATGAAGAAAGCACGCAAAAAGAAGTTGCAGATTTACTTGGGATTTCACAAAGTTATATTTCAAGAATAGAAAAGAAAATCCTTTCCAAACTTAAAAAGGACTTACAAAAAACAAATATCGGATAAAATTTTGCCTAGAAGAAATTTTTTTTGATTTCTTCCAAGGCATTTTTTTCAAGGCGGCTGACTTGTGCTTGAGAAATTCCAACTTGTGAACTTATTTCAACTTGAGTTTTGCCAAGAAAATATCTCAGCCATAATATTTCTTTTTCTCTCCCGCCAAGACTGTTCAGTGCTTCTTTCAATGCAACATGGTCAATAAATTCTTCACTGCTATTTTTTACATCTTTAATTTGGTCCATAACCATAACTGTTTCGGTGCTGTCGTTATAAACAGGCTCAAACAGCGACACAGGTTCGGATATTGCGTCAAGTGCAGTGAGAATTTGTCTTGGTGAAAGTTGTGCTTCCGTTGCAATTTGGTCAATATTTGGCTCAATAATGGTGTTTTTTGATAGTTTTTCTCGTGCTTGCAACGCCTTATATGCAATATCTCTTAGACTTCTGCTAACTCGCACTGCGGAATTATCTCGAACAAATCTTCTAATTTCACCAATTATCATCGGCACTGCATAAGTCGAAAATTTGACATTAAACCTCTCGTCAAAGTTATCCATTGCCTTAATAAGCCCCACAAAACCCACTTGAAAAATATCGTTAATGTTGTCACTTTTTGTCGCAAATCGCTTCACAACACTTAGGACAAGACGCATATTGGAATACAAAAACAGTTCTCTTGCTTCTTCATCGCCCGCTTTTAGTCTTTTCATAAGGCTTGCAACCTCATTTGCTGACAGTTTTGGAATGTTTGATGTGTTAAGTCCACAAATATCAACTCTATTAGACATATTTTTTCACCTTCAATTTAGATTGCCCAACAGAGTTAAATATATACAAAATTTCCAAAAGCATTTTTTGTAGAATTTTGTTTTATTTTAAAACTCATAAGCATAATTATAGAAATATGGAAACGACATTCACGGAACTTCGCAGCAAAGAAGTTATCAACGCCTTAACTGGCAAAATTTTAGGGAATATTTGTGATGTGGTTATGGATTTGAGGTGCAACAGAATCCTAGGGTTTGTTGTGCCAGGCAGCAAAAATTTTTTTAGTTTTTTCAAGGCTTCACAAGAAATATTTATCCCATTTTCACATGTTTGCAGAATTGGCGAGGATATTATCTTGGTTGAAGTCGCCGAACCCCCTACAAAAAAACAGAAAAACAAGCCAGTTCGTGTTTTTGAAGTTCAAGAGCAGACTAACACAAGTTCAACTTCTGCAAAACAAGTTTTTGAGCAAAATAGTGAAAATAAAAGTGTTTATCCAGCGTCAAATTACATGGCAAACGGCAGTCAATCAACAAATTTTCAATCGAAAAATACTGACTATCTCTATCAAAATAGCGGGATTTCCTCACAGAAGTTGTCAAGAACTTCGGAGCAAAACGGCTCTTATCCCACTGGCAGCGTGTCATCACAATGTCTAAATTCACAACAAGATTTGCGGGATAATCAAAGAAATTTATATAATGGGGAGTTTTATGAGGGATACAACACGCCTCAACGACAAAGTTCCATGGCAAATTTCGACCAAGATGATGTTTATCCCATAAATTGAGTTTTCTTACAAATTTGCTTTGAAAAAATAATTTTTTATGTTAAAATTGCATGAAAATGTGAGGGAAAACAAATGAAATGTGTATTTTGCGGCTACAATGATAGCAAAGTAGTCGATTCAAGAAACTCCGATGACCAAAATTCCATTCGAAGAAGAAGGGAATGTTTGAAGTGCGGCAAAAGGTTCACAACCTATGAAATGGTGGAAAGTTCACCAATTTTAGTTATAAAAAATGACGGCTCAAGACAAACTTTTGACCCACAGAAGATTAAGCGTGGGATAATTAAAGCATGCGAAAAAAGACCAGTTTCAATGAATCAAATTGATGAGATTATTTTGAGTATTGAAAGGCAAATAAACAATTCTTTAGCACAAGAAGTCAAAAGTTCGGAAATTGGTGAAATGGTGATGAACAAACTTAAATCTATTGATGAGATTTCATATGTTCGTTTTGCTGCCGTCTATAGAAAATTTAAAGACATCACCACATTTATTTCTTTCTTAAATAACATAAATTAAAACACTAACAGAGCAGTTTCTTCCTAAGTTTATAAATATCAAAATAAGACACTATTCTTTAGTGTTTTATTTTTTTGTCAATCATTTCTTCTAATATTTTTTATCAAAACTATAACCATTTTGCTTGTTTTTTGCCATATATTTTTTTGGACAAACATATATAATTTATATGGATAATATTATGCGTAAAAACACTTTTCCGCTTGACACTGGCGAGGAAGGAAAGGAATATATAATTTGTGAAATTGTGGCACCTATTAAAATTAAGAGGCGGCTTTTGGAACTTGGTTTTGTGCATTGCAGTGTAAAAATCCTTAAAAAAAGCGTCAAAAATGGCGTATTTTTGCTTGAAATTAGGGGTTATGTTTTGGCACTCAAACGCAAGGAAGTTGCTTGTATTTTTGTAAAAAAGGGGGCAAAAAGTGATGAAAGCGGCAACTGAAATTGTGTTTGTTGGCAATCCAAATGTTGGCAAAACAACTTTATATAACAAGATAACTGGCAGTTTTGAGCATGTTGGGAATTGGCACGGAGTTACAGTTGAAAAGAAAGAAAAAATTGTTTCTTTTGACGGCGAAAAATATAATTTCGTTGATTTGCCGGGGTTATATTCTACAACAAGTTATTCCTTTGAAGAGCAAGTTTCCATTGACCATTTGTTGTGCTGCCATGGAAATATTGTAAATGTTTGTGATGCAAATGTTTTGGAACGAAACCTACTTTTAACCCTCGAACTAATTGAATTTGGTGCCAGCCCAATTCTAGCAATTAACTTTTCTGACGAAATAAGAAAACGGAAAATTTTTTATAACTATAACATTTTGTCGTCACTTTTGGGGTGTAAAGTCGTCATATGTGACAATGTTTCTCGACCAAAACTTATAGAGGAATTTGTATGCAATAAGTCGGGTAACGCAAATCTGCCATATTTGAAATCGCTGCCACTTAAAGAAATCCTTTCCATTTTAACACCAAATCAAATATCCATCTTTGCTGGAAGAAAAAATTATATAGCAATAAAACTGTTGGAGAAAGATGAGTTTGTAGAAAATAAACTGGGGCTTACAAAAGAGCAAGAAACTAAAATAGCAAACATTTCTCACGCGAAAGACTATGTAACATTGCTTGCGGAGTTGAGGTTTGAGTATATAAAACAAATCTTAAGCAAATGTCAAGTAGTTGAAAAAAGGTCAACATATGGCAAATTTGCTATCGACAAAATAATTTTGAATAAATACCTTTGTTTGCCAATCTTCTTAGGCTTAATGTTTTTAATTTTCTACATAACATTTTCTTCCGTCGGGGCGTGGCTTTCGGACTTGTTGAAGACTTTTATTGATACATGTATTGGCGTGCCTATTTCAAATTTCCTAATTAAAATTAACGCTCCAAATTGGGTTGTTGGACTTTTTGCACAGGGAATAATCGGTGGCGTTGGCGGGTTGCTTAGTTTCATTCCGCAAATTGTTTTGCTGTTTTTCTTTCTTTCGCTTCTTGAAGATAGCGGTTATATGTCAAGGCTTGCATTTTCGTTTGAAGAATTATTTTACAAGTTTGGTCTGAGTGGCAAAAGTATTTTCACAATTTTGATGAGTTTTGGTTGCACAACAACGGCCGTTTTAACTTCACGAAATCTTGAAGATAAGAATGCAAAAATCAAAACAGCAATGCTTAGTTCATACATGAGTTGCAGTGCTAAATTGCCAATATACGCAGTTATTGGTGGGGCTTTCTTTGGACGGGGAAACATTTTGATAATTGCTGGACTATATTTGCTAGGAATTGTTGCTGGACTTGTCATGGCTTCAATTTTTAACAAGAAAATTTTAAAAAGTGGGGAAAGGTCATTTGTTCTTGAATT
>CAKVNA010000035.1 GCA_934776915.1 uncultured Clostridia bacterium | reverse complement strand
GCCATGAGTCAAGGTAAACTGTTTGGCCCGCGATGTTCCAATAACTGTCTTTTGGGGCGCTTGGGCTGACATCTACTTTGTAATATTTGTTTACATTGTCGACAAGTCTGTTGTATGGATAGAATTTTGAACCAGCGGAGTAGGAAACATCACCAATGCTAACTGGTTGTAGGAGTGTGTAATAACCCGTTGTGTTGTCGTATGAGATTTTGTCGTTTGCATAATCTTCTTTTGGGGCGAAGTAGCCAACTGTGGTGTCGTGCCACTTGTAATCTGCCTTGACGGGAGTTGTTTCGCCGTTCACTGTGTGAGAGGTGCTGTAATATTCCTTAAGCAAATTTTCAATTCGGTTTTTAATTTCAGTATGGACATTTACGCTGTTTGAATTGACTGCTGTTGGAACGGTGATTGTTGCAGAGCCTTGATTTCCATTGCTTTCCGTCCAAGCCTTTGTCGTTGTTGTCCATGTTGTAACCTTGATAACCGTATCTTGAGGGTATTCACCAAAATAAACTGTGCTGCCCGCCGTAAGACTTTCTGCTTGTGTAACACCCGAGCCAGCGGCGTATGCAACCTTGCGTGGCATGCTAAAAACTGCCGACAAGCATAGGCACGCCGACATAAGACACAACCCCACCGCCCTACACAGTGTGGTTAGTTTGTTTTTTGCGGAAATTGTTTTGAACATTTTGGTTATCTCCTTTTAGACTACCCATTTTTTCTGCCCAACATAAATTTGCATTTTTCACTTATCATGCGGGGTTCTGCCCCGACCATTTGTTCTTTTGTTTTCTTATAAGTAAAATTATTTATAATATTTACTATCTTATTATAATAGTATCTTCAAAATTTACCAAATAAATTACACCAAATTTTGACAAAAAAATAATAAACAAAAAAAGAGCCTTAGGCTCCCTTTTTGCTAAAAACTACTTCAAATGATTGTCAGAACAATTATTTAAGCATTTCTTTGAAAGATTTTCCGAACTTGAAAGTTGGTGCTTTGGTTGCTGGGATTTTGATTGCTTTTTTAGTTTGTGGATTAACCCCAGTTCTTGCTGCTCTTTCTTTGACTTTGAATGTGCCGAATCCTGCGAGGACGACTTCTTCTCCGTTTTTCATTGCTTCTGCGACTGTTGACACAAATGCTTTGTAAGCTTCGTCTGCGTCTTTAAGTGTGAAGCCTGCTTTGGTTGCGATTGCACTAACAATATCACCTTTGTTCATAATTTTTCTCCTTGTTTTCAAAATATTCCTTAAAAGGTTACCTTAATATAGCACATTTTCTCGTTATTTCCTAACATTTTTTCGCATTTTTTTTTATTTTTTAACACAAATATTGCTAGTTTTGCCCCATTCTATGCTAAATGTAGCCTTTCTCAGCCCAATTTTTGCCTTAAATTTACATTTTAAACCCGAAAGTCAACAAAAAACCCCAAACTGCACTCACAAAGCACCTTTTGGGGAATTTATATGCTTAATATTCTATAATTTAGTTACTTTCTATTGCAACTCATTTTTTTATTGCGATATGAATTATTTATCAAATAAATTTTTCTTAAATGCAATTTTTATCAAAATCTTATGAAATTTGAAATAATATCTCAATAGTGCCCTTCGTCACCGTCATTGAGATACAAAATTCCAACAGTGTTTTCGCCACAGTGAGAGGAAATGACGCTTCCCGCTTGGGTGTATAAAATTTCTTTAAACTTGCCGTATTTTGCAAGCACTTCTTCCACTGCCTTTCTCATGGCGTCAGTCATTGAAGGATAGGTTATCATAACTCTTGTGTGGTCGGGTGTGTTGAAAGTTTGGAGGGTGTCTTCCATATATTTTCTGACGCAACTATCCATATTGCCCATATATTTCTTGCCCACTCTGTTTTTGCCGTCAACAACTCTTATGCAAGGTTTAATTCTCATAAGATTTGCCCCAAGCATACTGAGCATGCTACATCTGCCGCCCTTATACAAAAACTTTAACTTTTCAACAATAAATGACGATTGCCCGTGATAGGCTCGCTCACTAACTTTTTTAACAATTTCCTCAACAGTATATTTGTTAGACGCCGCAAGTTCACTTGCATACATGGCAAGAAGACCGCTTCCAGAAGACAGAGTTCTGCTGTCCACCAAATGGACATGTGGGTTTTCTTTTGCCGCCACTTCTGCATTTGCATAGCCAGAAGAAAGTTCTGAACCAATGCCAATATGCACCACTTCATAGCCCTCATCGGTGTATTTTTTAAAGAATTCTGCAAAATCTTCTGGGCTTCTTGCTCCAGTTTTTGGAAGGTCACCAGTTTTTGCAAAATAAGCGAAAATGTCCTTTGGAGTTATGTTCACTCCGTCATAATATGTTTCCTCGCCCAAAGTCACCACAAACGGGATAACCTTTATATTAAATCTTTCATAAAGTTCGGGGGTGAGATCTATTGTGCTATCTGCTGTAATTTGAATTTTGTTTGACATATTCTTCTCCATATACAAATAATTATTAACACATATAAAATTTTTTGTCAAATTATTGATACAAATTGTCAAATTTGACACAAAAAAACATTTTTCTACAAAATATTACACGAAAACTCGCTACATTTTTCAATTAAAGATAATTGCTAAAAACTTGATTATATGCGGAGTGTGTTATTTAAATAGTGCAACGACTGCACGGAAAGCAACTGCAATTAAAGAGTCATTGTAGGCATAGTGCAGAACAACTGTTCCACGAAGTTTTGACGCTTCAATAAGTCCTAGGTCTTTGCTGTCATAACTGTTTGCTCTGTTGTCACCAGCAACATAATAATATCCTTGTGGCACATATATTTCTATCATGTCATTTCCAAACTCGTCTTGCCTTAAAGTTACATATCTATAAATGCCACTTCCCGCACTGCTAGCGAAGTTTCGCATATATCTTTCGTTCATTGCGGCGGGGTCTTTTATATAATCTTCTTCAAGTTTTGTTCCGTCACGATAGAAACTATAATAGTCGTCATCAATGTTTTTCTTAAGGAGCAAAGTTTGTCCGCCCGTTGCCAAAACTCGTTTGATAATTGTTTGAGAAGTAAGTTCCACTATTGCAATGTCGCCGTTTGTTGGTTTTCTGAAGCGGGAAACGATTATGTGGTCACGATAGGGGCTTGCTTTAATTTCGTTGTCGTCATCTATATCTGGTGCCAAAACATTGTAAGTTGGCTGCATAGAGGGACCTATAACATCAGACTGATAAAAAACAATGTAAAACGCACTTAGGGCAATGACAAAAGTAATAATAAAAGACACAAAAAATAGGGCGAGTTTGTCCCAAATGGCGTATTTGTCTTTATATTTTTTATTTAATTTCTCTAGTTTATATTTTTTGAACTTCATATATATAAGTATAATTCAAATTCTTAATAAAATCAAATTATTCATACAGATTTTATAAAAACTACAATATTATTTTGTTTATTCCGTTGGCCCATTTTCGCCATGAACAATTATTTGTTTTTGTGGGAAAAGTGCTGAAGCGAATGTTGCAGTGTATATTGTATAATCTCCGCTTGTGCATGTTGCTGCATGATAATCTTTTGCCACAGACACAGAGTCTTCTTCCACTTTGACGCCGCAGTTTGCATTTTGGCAAGTGACTGACGCAACACAATATGAGTAGTCTGCGGCCCATGTGTATGTAATGTTATCATAATTAAAGTTGTGCTCTTGTGTGTGTTTTTTGGTTACAACATCACGAATGTTTTGAGCGGCGAATGCTTGATTAAAGGCGGCATTTTTAAATTGTGGATTGGTGAAAGTTGCCACTTCGTCTTGTCCACAGCCATATTCAAAAATTTCCCTTGCAGTAAGTTTGCCGCTTAAAGTCGAGATTGTTTCTGTTTCAAACTCCTCGCAACGAATGCAGTTTCGTGTTGCGGTGCAAGTCCAATAATTTTCGCCAGTGGTTGTTTGGTCCTTTTTGAATTCAAATTTTACATCTTGACTTGTGCCAAAATTGTGTCCCAATGGGTTTATGGTGACCCAGTTTGTGTAGCCACAGACAGAACATTCTCTGCTTTTTGAGCCAGATTTTGTGCAAGTTGGTGCTTGATAGGTTGAAAATTCGCCAAATTCATGTTCGCCCACATCCATAATTTCTGAGCAATTTGGTTTGGTGCAGATGTGGAAGTGTTCGGCTGAAGTTGCGCCCCAATCGGTGCTGGCGGTGTGCGTATGCGAGCAACCTCCAACAAAAATTGCCACCGCCGCTACACAAATAAACAAAAACATTTTTAGCAAAAAGTTTTTCTTTTGCATTTCAGTTTCTCCTTTGCAAAAAACTCCACATGGGAGTTTTGCTATTATTTTGTTGCGAATGATGGAATGGTGCAGATATATTTGTAAAGTCCGCTGAGGTTGACTTTTGCTGTGTAATAATATTTGTATGAAAGGTTGCTGTAGGAGCCGTCCATGGAATAACTATCTTTCATAACGCCAAAGGTTACAAGTTCTCTGCCTTCTGTTTTTGTAACTTCAAAGAAAAGATATTTGTATTCAAACGAAAGTCCACGGCTTTCAACTGTAATTGTTTTGGTTTGGTTGTATTCAAAAATCACAGTAAATTTTTCGGTGGAGTCGTAGTTTTTGGAAATTCTCTCAGACGAACCCGCAACATCAACATAACCCGTTTCAAAGCCCTCGTTCATTTGACCATTAAAGAGTGAAACAAGTGCTTTTTGCTCGAAGCCTTGGTTGAATGCTGTCATAAATTCGTTTAGCATGCGAGTGCCGTTTGAGGTGGTGTCTTTTATGTTGTCGTAGGCACAATATCCGCCATATTCCTTTGTGTTTTGGTTGGTGATATAAATTGCGTTTGGCGTTTCAATAGTTGTGTTTTTGTTGACTGGAACAAGTGCCAAAATTAGTGTCGCAAGTGCAACAAGCGCAACAAGTCCGCCCACCACTGATATTATGATAATCTTCTTAACCTTATCCATTTTTTGTTTCCTTTTTTCGTTTGTTTAATGTTTGCCTATTTTTATTTTTTCTATCAAAAATGTTTGAAGTTTCTTAGTTTTTCCCTTCGTCAGATTTTGTGTCACCAGAAGGCTTATCTTCCGCTTTCACTTCAAGTTTTTCTTCCGTCTTTTCTTCTGCCTTTCCCTCTGTCTTATGGGTTTTTGCAGATTTTGAAGCCGTTTTTCTTGGTTTCGCTGCATGAAGTTTTTCGCCATTTTCCGCGAGATTTGCTGGTTTTTTCTTTGCATGTTCTGGCTTATCAGATTTTTCAGCAAGTTTTGCCTTCAATTCTTGAACTTTCTTTTCGCAGTTTGCAATTATGCTTTCAGAGTCCGCTTTAACTTTTTCAATTTCCTCAGCCGACAGCACGCCGCCCTTTTTCAAGGCTTCTGCAGTTTTAATTCTGATTGACTGCTCTTTTTTCACTCGCTCAAGGTCGGCTTCTGCTCGCTCAATTTCAATGCGTTCCTTGTTTCTTATGGCGTCTTGTTCCATTTGAAGAAGAATTTGTTTTGTTGTTTTCCCCTTCATAATCATTTCAACTTCGCCAAAATAAATTGTTTCTTTTTCAAGCAAAATTTCCACCATAGTGTTCATTTGTTTTGCGTGTTTTGTTATGATGTCTTTTGCTCTGTTGTAGCAGAAATCAAGGATAGATTTCACTTCGCTGTCAATTTCTGCAGCCGTTTTTTCGCTGTAATTTACTTGTGTTTGATAGTCTCTGCCAAGGAAAATTTCGCTGCTAGAGCCAAGATTCACTGTGCCAAGCTTTGTGCTCATACCCCATTCAGTGACCATTTTTCTGGCAAGTTTTGTGGCACGCTCAATGTCGTTTGAAGCACCAGTTGAAATGTCTTTGACCATAATTTCTTCCGCTGCTCTGCCGCCAAGCATCATTGTTATGTTGTCTATGAGTTTGTTGTAGGACATGTGGCTTTCGTCATTGTCTGGGCGACTGATTGTGTAGCCCGCTGCCATGCCTCGAGCGATAATTGACACTTCTTGCACCACATCACAATGTTCAAGCACTTTGCCGACTATTGCATGTCCGCTTTCGTGATAGGCTGTTATGCGTTTGTCAATTTGAGTCACAACACGACTGCGTTTTTGAGGTCCCATAATAACCTTATTTATGCCCTCGGTGATGTCCGTCATTGTGATTGCCTTTCTGTTTTCTCTTGCTGTAAGAATTGCCGCCTCGTTCAAGAGGTTTTCAAGGTCGGCACCTGTAAAGCCGCTTGTAAGTCTTGCTACATTCTTAAAGTCAACCGCACTATCGATTGGCTTGTTTCTGGCGTGAATTTTCAAAATCATTTCACGACCTTTGACATCTGGTGGCATGATATAAATTTGCCTATCAAATCTGCCCGGCCTCAAAAGTGCTGGGTCAAGGACATCGGCCCTGTTTGTTGCAGCAATAACGATAATTCCCGTGTTGCCCTCAAAGCCGTCCATTTGCACCAAAAGTTGGTTTAGGGTTTGCTCTCTTTCGTCATTTCCACCGCCAAGTCCAGCGCCACGCTGCCTACCTACGGCGTCAATTTCGTCAATGAAAACAATGCAAGGGGCTTCTTTTTTTGCTTGGTCAAACAGGTCACGCACACGAGAAGCACCAACGCCAACAAACATTTCCACAAAGTCACTTCCGCTGATAGAAAAGAAGGGAACATTGCTCTCGCCGGCGATTGCTTTTGCAAGAAGGGTTTTACCCGTTCCAGGTTGCCCAACAAGCAAAATGCCCTTTGGAATTTTTGCCCCAAGTTCAGTAAATTTTTGTGGGTTCTTCAAAAACTCAACAATTTCAAGAAGTTCCTCTTTTTCCTCGTCAATGCCTGCAACATCAGAAAATTTGACCTTTACATTGTGAGCGATCTGGGCTTTAGTTTTGCCAAAATTGAAACTTTTTTGGTTCGCGCCCAAAATACTTCTAATAAGGATAACACCTAAAACTACTACAATTATAACACTTAAATATGGAAGCAAACTTTCCCACCAAGAAGTTTTTGACACATGAGTTGGATATGCCTCAACAAGCGTCCAGCCCTCCTCAGTTTTTGTTTCTGCCACCGCATTATAAGCGTCAATCATGGCTTTCACCTCGTCATAATCGGACTCGGTAACATACTCAAAATAATAGTCGCAATTTCCAATTATGCCGTCTTTTGAATACTTGCTATCCTTTGCGATAACATATCCCACGCCGTTGTCTGCAAGTGCGATATATTTTATCATGCTTCCCTTGTATTCTGGGTCTGTAGAAGCAACATATTTGCCGTCTGTATCTTTCTTAACACCGATAAGCGACTGCAAAGAGTTTTGGACTGTTGAAGGTCCAGAAATAGATATCTTCGTGCCGAGGTTGCCAGTTTGAGTGAGATAAAAAAGCAAAATGATTGCAAGAAGCGACATCACAAATACTACCCAGCCTCTAACTTTATTGTTTTTCAATCGATTTTCCTCCATTTTTACAATGATAAGTTTACCATATAAATATTTTTTAAGCAATAAAATTTATCCTATTTTCGGCAAAAAATTTTTTTATTTTTCAAATTTCTTCCGACTAAACGACCAAGAAGTCAATATTTACACAAAAGGCTTGTAGTCAAGCATATAGAAATTATCTCGAAAGGCCGTTCACCGTCACAAAAACTATGAGTCGGGCGAAAACTTATCCACAAAATTCGTCAAAATGTGGATAAATTTAAAATAATTTTCCGTCTAAAAAT
>CAKVNA010000034.1 GCA_934776915.1 uncultured Clostridia bacterium | reverse complement strand
TTAGACTTGACGAAGAAACCTTTGGCAAAATTTCTCCAGTCCCAACGGGCGAGGGCGGAACATTTGCCGAAAGCGATTATTTCTATCCAAAGAAAATATCTGTTGGCGAACAACAATTTGATGTTGCAGAACAAAACGGGCAATATTCGTTTGTTATGAATGGCGAAACATGGACACTTCGTGCAGTAAACAGACCAGACGGCTTCAGATTTGAAAGTTTTGTTTTTAACGGCAAAAAATATCTTGCGGGTGCAACATTTGATATGACAACTGCCGGCGTTGACACAGTCAGCGGCAGAAATATTGTCTTTGAAATGCGTTTTGCTCCAATCAGCAAAACTGTAACTCTAAGAAACAATTATGAGGACAACACAAACACTGGCACTGTTAAAGTGGAATTTGACAAATATGTTGGCGAAAAGTTTACTTTGCCAACCTCGACAAGTTCTGTTACTTATGGCGATGAAGAAGTGTTCTTTGCAAGAAAAGATTATTTGCTTGCGGGCTTTGCTTTTAACCCACTTGCAACAGAACCAGACTATGCTCCAGGCGGAAGCGTTGAAGTCACAATGAAAGAAGACTTCACTCTTTATGCAATTTGGAACAAGGCAATTTGCTATGTCGAAAACGGTGCAACATTTGGGGAAAGAAGCAAAAATGTTTATTACACTTCCATTGAAAAAGCATTTGAAGACATAGAAGCGGGAGTTGTAAAAAATGTTAATGGACAATATAAAGTTGTCCTTATAGATAACTGCGAGGTGGCAAATACAATTCAAGTTTCAAAAAATGTTCTTGTTGTGTCAAGCAGCAACTTTACAATCTCCTCAAGCGAAAGTATGTCTGGCAATATGTTTAGCGTTGTTTCTGGCGGAAGTCTTACACTTGGCAACGAAATCTCGTCAAGCGACCAAACTTCATTATATGTAAAAGGCAAACAGACCTCATCAGACTCACTTGTAAAAATCCTTACGGGTGGAACATTTGTGGCAAAAGACGGACTTGTGCTGTCAGACAACAAGGCAACTCTTGGGGCGGCAATTTATGCCCAAGGCTCAGCAATCCTTGGTGCATTCAAACTTAACAATCTTACAGCAACAAATGGCGGCGCAGTTTATGCAGCAGCGGGCAGCAATGTAAGTATTGTAGGCACAACATTTGGCTCTGTTGGAAGCCTTAGTGCAAACATGGGCGGAGCGATGTATATTGAAAGCGGTGCAACGGTTAGTGTCAGCGGCGCAACATTCACCAATTCCACAGCAGCAAACGGCGGTGCAATTTATGTTGCAAATGGGGCAACTGTTTCATTTGACAATGTGACATTTAACAACAACATTGCAACAACAAGCGGCGGCGCAATGTATTTTGAGGGCAGTGTTACATTTGCAAATCAAATGACCTTCACTTCAAACTCTGCAACATTGTATGGCGGGGCAGTGTATAGCGAAAGTTCTATTACTATTTCAAACGAACTTGCTGCGTTCACCTCAAACTTCGCAACTGTTGGCGGGGCAGTTTTCGCAAGAAGCAACTTAAGCATTTCAAGCGGAACATTTGTCTCCAACTCTGCAACAAATCAAGGTGCAACAATCAAAGCCCAAGGCGGGGCGGCAAGTTGTGACGGACGAGTTGACATTTCTGGCGGCACATTTGAAAACAACTTCTCTCAAAATTACGGCGGAGCAATCGCAATTTCAAGGGGCGTAAATTCTGGCTCACAAAACACTGACGGCGGCAGAATATTTGGCGGCACATTCACTGGCAACTATACAAACTCTCAAACGGGCGAAACGACCTACGGCGGGGCAGTTTATGTTGGAGGAAGTGCAAGCGTTTCTATCGGCGGCGAAGCAAGTTTTGAAAGAAACGGATATTATATTTCAAGCGGAAATGTTTTAATTAGCACATCTTATGGCGGAGCATTTGCAGTGGGCGAAAACGCTGTAGTAAATCTTGGCGTTTCACTGCAAAATAACAAGGCTAGAAATGGTGGTGCGGTTGCAATTTTGGGCAATGCAAAACTCAACTTCTTTGAGTCAACTCAATCTGACCCAATCACTCTTTCAAACAATCAAGTCACAAACAACGGCGGTGCAATCTACATTGGCGACAGCGGCTCACTTGATGTTATAAACAGAAAGAATTTTGTTATTGAAAACAACACAGCAGGCTTCGGCGGCGGGTTATATGTTGCTTCAACAAAAGAACTTGTCTTGCTCTACGGCACAATTACAAATAACAAGGCGGGTGACTTAAGCGGCACTTATGACAAACTTACTCCACTTGGCTCGGAACTCTATGTTGCTTCAACTGGCGTTGTTACTCTTAAAGGCGGCACAATAGGAACAACAAATACAGATAGTTATCCATATTCAATTTACATTGAAAACGGCGGCTTGGTCAATGCGTCAAGTGCCGATGTTTATGGCGGCGTGTTTGTCGGCGGAAACAACAAAACTGGACTAAACATTTTGTCTGACATAACAAACGGCAACTTTAATGCAAGAATTTATCTATATAGCAATGCAAGAATATCTGTAGAAAAGGCTCTTTCTGGCGTGCAAAACATTCCACTTGTCACAGCTTCTGACAAGTTGGGAAATGTTATGACAGATGAAAACTCGCTTAAAGAATGGATAGTTGCAGAATTTGGCGACAAATCTCAAAGGCAAACTGGAATGAATATGTTTAGTCTTGAGGGGCTTTCGGGCTATTGTTTGTATGGCAGAGATCAATATTTGCTTGTTGGCAAAATAGCCGATAGCATAACTATTGACACAAACGGAAAGAGAGTTCTCTATGAGGGTGAAGAAATAATTGGAAAGTTTGAAATTTCACTTGAAGGGAAAACAGACTTCTCATTCCTAGACAACATTTTGGGCAAAGAATTCGGCTGGAATTTGCTTGACGATTACACAACTTTGACAACCGGTTCAGACTATTCGGGCAGAACTTGGAACAGAACTGTAACAAACTTCCCAGTTGAGAACCTAGAAATTCAAGCACAATGGACAGAAGTCAACTTCAAAGTTAACATTATCTATCAAAAGGCAGATAGACAAAGTGGACAACTTTCAACATCTTCTGCAAAAGTCGCAGAAGTTAGCGTAAATCAAAACGCAACTCTCAACGCAAAAGAACTTATCTCAAATCCAATGATTTATCATCACTTTGACAAATGGGAACTTGGATATCTTGTCGAAGCAAATACAGCAAATGCAGAAAAACTTGGCAGTTTGAATGTAATAAGAACGGGCGTATATGTCTATGCCGACCCAAATGGACTTTCAACATTCAATATCTCAAGTTCACCTTTGAATTTTGGCATTGAGTTTGAAGAATATGGCAAATATGTGGGCAACACCTCTTACACATGGTTTGACGCCTACACAGCAATCTGCAAAGGGCACCTAACACAAAATGGCACATATGCTGACAAAAATACAATAGTCTTTGTTGCATGTTGGGAGCCAAATCTTGTTGAAATTAAAGTTTATGCTGGCGATGGTGAAGCAAATGAAACACAATCAAGCAACTTCTCTCATGCGGAAAGATTTGAAGAAATGGAAAACGGCGAAACAGTTGCTGGCTGGAAATACACCCTAAAACAAGGCGACTTGAGATTTAGTTTCAAGGAAATGGCAAAAGACTTCACAAAATATAACTGCGCAATAAGTTATGTTTATGTGGGCAGAAAGTCTAGCGAAACAAAGAGAGCAGTTTCTAGGGCATATAACATTGAGGAGGCAACAAGCCTTGTATTTGAATGCTACTTTGAAGAAGTTGTGGCATATGTGGATAGGCAAGACGCTTCTTCAGAAGACGGCATAAGCAGAATTTACTTCACAACATTTGAGTCCGATGATAGCAAGGCGCTATTCTCGCTTGACGGAACGGCAAGGACTGTTGCGGGTGACGCACTTTCATTTGTCAGCGAAAGAATTGAAGTCTCTAAGACATATAAATTTAATGGCAACATTTCCATAAGTTCAATTTATCAAACACAATTTACTCGCAGCAGCACTTTCTATGGCAATATGTTTGAATTTGCGGGAAATATTGAAGTAGAAAACATAATCTTTGACGGCAACAAATCACAAGTCATATCTTCTGGAAGTGCAGTTTATGTTGCAAGCGGAACTCTTACACTTGGACAAGGTGTGTTTGTTCAAAACAACAAAGGCACAAAGGGTGGCGTGTATGCTGTGGGTGGACTTGTCTTGGCTGGTGCTACAATATCTTCAAATGAAACATCAGAAAACGGCGGTGGCGTCTATGCAACTGGCGGAATTGAAATAACAGACGGAACAACAATAAGCGACAACATAGCAAATTACGGCGGCGGAATTTATGTTGAAAACAATTCACTTGTTGCAACGGGCGGCATGATTTCAAACAACAACGCTGCAAACGGTGCGGGTGTTTATTTCGGCGGCAGCGGCTCAGTCCAAATGTCAAACATTCAAATCAGAGAAAACACTGCAACAGGAAACGGCGGCGGACTGTATTTTGCAGAAAACTGCGGCAGAGTGACACTGGGCGAAGGAACAGAAATTTTAAGCAATAGAGCAACATATGGTGGCGGCGTGTATTATGACGGCGACAGCCAAGTGGGGCTTTCAGACGGCAATATTGTAATTGACGGCGCCGTTATAACAAGCAACTATGCAACCTATGGTGCAGGGCTTGCAATAGGTGATATGTCAAAGACTTCCGACAAGCACACAGTTGTTCTTCTTTCTGGCACAATAACAGACAACTCTGCAACCTATGGCGGCGGAATAGCAGTTTTGCGTGGCACGCTTAACATAAACGGCGGAACAATATCCAAAAACGACCAAGAGATTTTTGTTGGCTCAAGTTCTCAAACAGTCTTTGGCAAAGTTGTTATAAAAGACGGCTCTGCAACAATCGGAAATGCACAAAGTTATGTTGTTTTGTCTGGCTATGGCAAACTTACTTTTGAGGCTGAAAGCAATTTTGAAAGCACATTGAAACTTGTTGGGAATAATTCAAGATTTGTGATTTCAAATAACATCTCTGGACAAAGAATAATTAAAGTTCAAATTGACGAAGCAAACTACCCTTCAACTCAAACGGGCAAAGTGGAAATTGGCTCTTATGAAGAAAACTTGAGTGAAAGTGTCTTAAGATTTGATGTGACGGACAACAAGTTTGACGACTACAGACTAAAGGCCATTGACGGAAAGATTTATGTGCTTCAAAGTTTCTTCACATTGACCATAGACCCAGCGGGTGGCAAGATTTCTGGCCAAGGGGCGTTTGAAATTGACAACACTTATTGGATAAGAGATGTCAGATATCAAACTCAACTTCTCACAATGTTTGCAAACAATTCTTTAACTTGCACAAAGGATAACTATGACTTTGTTTGCTGGACATATTTTGACGAAAATGGCGATATTGTCGATGTTACAAAAGACACAATTATGCCAAGGCGTGACTTGACTCTTAGAGCAAAATATTCTGACGAATACAGAACCCTTACAATTCTTCTTGGCACAGAGAACACAAACTTTGCCCCACAAAGTGAGCAAAATGTTTGGACAATTTCAAAAACAAATGCAATGGTGGAAAATGCTTCGACCAAAGTTTATCTGCACACTGAAAACCACTTGCAACAAGTGTTAAGCAATGCTAGTGACGCTTTGAGCAGAAGATATTACACACTCTCTGGCTTTGTGTGCTTGCAAACAAATTCCACAGTTACTTCGCAAAATGGCGTTTGGGTTGACGAAAATGGAAATGCTTTTGCAATGCCAAGTGATAACATTGTTTTGCGACCAATTTGGGTGGCTAAAACTTATTCAGTCAACTTTGTTTCAGACGAACTTTCATCTTCTTCAACAGTTCAAGCGGGCATGATTGCCAGAGAATTTAGTTTTGATAGTTACGAGTGGCTTTCTCAAGAATTCACCGCCAAGGGCTGGACTGTGGCAAAGTGGAGAGGAGAAAACGGAGTAGAGTTTGACGCAAATGAAAGAGTTATAAACCTTCCAGAAAAACTTATAGCAGACTTTGACCCAGATAACATTGGTGAAACAGTTGAAGTTACACTTTATGCCGTTTGGACTGCAAACGAGTATCAAGTTGAACTTGCAATCAACCTTGCGGGAAGACAAGATAGCGAAATTATATCTGCTGTTTTCGACAGCGAATTTAAACTTGTAAGTTCATTTGCAGTGCAAGGCAAGCATATTGAAAGTTGGCAAACAGAAAGTGGCGAAGGTTACGCCAATGGGGCAACAGTCAAAAACCTTGCTGAAAGTGGCAAAATAACACTTTATGCAGTGTGGGCAGACGACACTTGGACAGCAATCTTCCACAACAATGACGGCGGAGTTGCAAGGCAAGTTGAATATTCATTTGGCACAAAGGCAATCGCCCCAACACTTGTTGAACTTGGACTTGCAAAATCGGCAAATTTCATTGGCTGGGCTTATGAACAAACAGAAAACCCAAGCAAAGTTGTCCTTGACGGCGGCGAAGTGGAAAATGTTTTGAATGTCAATGAATTGCACCTATATCCAGTGTGGCATAACTATTTCTTGACAATAACAAATGCTGCAACATTAGAGCAAATGATAGTGACTGCAAATGACGCTGGCGTTGCAACAGTTTTGCTTCAAGAAATGGAAAACTACTTTAACTTTGCAGGCTTCTTACCAGTTGCATTGGCTCAAAATTCAGACGGCTCAAACAGCACCCCTCTTAAAGAAACAAATGATATATCTCTTTCAAGCGATATAGAATTGTTTGTTGTGTGGAGAGCAAAACAAATAACTGTAAATATTGTAGATAGTTCCACAATTTGGACGGGCAGGGTGACCGCAAACGACTTAAATGATGCAACTTTAACTCTCCCAACTTCAAGTGAACTCACCGCTCTCTGCGGCAAAATTGCTTATGGATATTCTTTCTCAAAACAAAATCAAACAAGAGATTTTGAAATGGGTGGAGCGTTTGAAATTTCAAGCGACACGCTTAAAACTGTTATGACTTTTGACGGAAATTCAGAACAAGTTATAAACATTTATCCAGTTTTTGTGGATAGCTATAACCTTACATACAATCTAAACAGCGGCTCGCACAATGTTCTGTTGGCACAAGAAAATGGCTTTGACGCCTCGGGAATTAAGCGTATGGGAACTGCGCTATCCGGCGAAGCAGCGGAACTGCTTTTTGCAGAATTTGAAATTGCAGATGCAAATTATACAAGCCTTGACGCAAGATATGCAAAATTTATGGGCTGGTCAACAGACAGCAATGCAACAGTTGCCGAATGGTCGCAAGACGGCTTGAGGACCGCAAACTTTGCTGGCAATGTCACACTTTATGCCGTGTGGCAAGATTGGACAAACCCATTCTATCTTGTAACAGAAAAAGGATATGTGACGGGGCTTTCAACCCTTGGCGAAGCAAGGGTGAAAGACGAAATTATTGTCCCAGCACACGCCCTTGCAGTGACAAACGGAGTTGTGTCTGTTCTTGAAAATATTGTTGGTATTGGAAAACTTGAGGGCTATGCTCAGATTAAAACAATCGACCTCGGGCTTTCACAAGTTGGGAACATAAGCGACTTGGCGTTTGCTAACTTGTCGGGACTTAAATCTGTTCTTAACATAAATGGCACAGTGGGCTATGGGGCATTTGGTGCAGATGGCATAGAACAAGTTACATTCAACCCTCAAAGTGACTACTTCGTTGACTACATGGGCAATGTTCTTGTTGCAA
>CAKVNA010000033.1 GCA_934776915.1 uncultured Clostridia bacterium | reverse complement strand
GCCGACGAGAGCTACGGTATCGAAGTCGCGAAGCTCGCCGGCGTGCCGGAGAGCGTCATCCGCGCCGCGGACGCGCATCTCAAGGAGCTGAACGCGCAGGGTGCGGCGGTAAATGTGGCGGCGCCCGTAAAGCCCGAAAGCGATCAGGTGAGTCTCGCCGATGTCGGCGCAGACGCCGTAGCCGAGCGGCTGCGCGCCATCGATCCCAACACGCTCTCGCCGCTGGAAGCGCTCCGGCTGCTGTTTGAACTCAAAAACGATCTCGGATAAGAAAAGGAGAAATCGTAATGAAAAAGGCGGTTGCGGCACTGGAGAAATTTGCAAAACAAAGGAGATAAAAGAATGAATTTGTTTGAAAATCAAAATTATTATAATAAGGAGTCTTTTGACAAACTGAGTTTTGATGACCAAAAAGAATTGTTTTTGAGAATAAGAGCATGGGTGCCTCAAGTTGATGAAAGTATTCGCTATAACAAGGATAAATATAAGCGAGTTATTTTAAACAGAATTGAACAAATTTGTGCCTATGCATGTTCGGGGCATATTCCATCGCAAGACTACATGGGCTACATTTACAAGCGTGGCTTTGCAGATTTTTTCCCAATCAACTACAAAAGGTCGCTTGAATGGAACATCATTGCCGCAAAAAACGGCAGCAAACTTGCTCCACAAAAAATGAAAGCATTTATGAGCCCAGCCATTGACATGATAATGATGAGTCCTCGTTGGGGACAAATCATTCGCTATAATGATCTAAACTTGTCGAATTATTTTTGGTTTTTGAGCCAATATGTTTGCGAAATCTTGTATGCCGACTTAGACTTAGACCCAGTTGAAATGTCCAAAAAAGAACTTATTGAGGAAGATACAAACGAAAGAAGGATAAGAATTTTCTTTGACAGATTTAGGGATAGAAGTGTTGAGGGGGCAATAGAGAACCTTGTCAAACAACTTCCAGAAGATATGCCGGAAGTGGAGGAAGAAGGTTTTGGCGAGGACCTTTTGCGTGACGAAAATGGCCGCAAAAAAGATGAAATGGACTTTGAAAGTATAAATATTGACGACATTTAATTAAGTTTTTATATAAAAAACGATAATGACTTATCTCACTATCGTTTTTTTTGTTATTTTGTTTGTTCTTCAACATCATTAGAGTATGAATTTTGTCTAAGTTCATAAGTCTTTGAGTTTATTGCTCGCAAAACATCTGATGCCGTGTCAAAATCTAGTCTTGGAAATTCCATAAAAAACATATTTTTCTTTTCCTTTTTATCAAGAAAAGCGGGGAATTCAAACCTGTTCATAAAGTGCAAAATTGCAGATGAAACAACAATATCTTCAAATGAATACTCGCCTGTGTGGTCAAAATAAATGTTAGAAAGTAAATTTGAAATTTGACTCAAACCAACTGTTTCGCCTAGTCTTTTTTCAAGTTCAATAGATGAGCCGTTATACAGAATCCCGCAATCGGAAAGTGAGTAAACTTGGCTTAAATCTTGATTTTGACGACAATATGATTCAAGCAAATACGCTCCTGAAAACAAAACTTGCAAGTCTTGAGGTCTGTTGCGAGATGCTGGAAAATTAAATATAAGTTTGTGAAGTTGTTTGTAGTTTTTCATAAAATCGTAGCCCCTTTTGTTAACGCTTTATTTTAGCATATTTTAAAACTTTTTTCAATAGGGAATGATAAGAAAATCATCCCAATTTTTGCATAAAAAAGATAGGAAATATGAAGTTTTTTATTTATATAACAAATTTTTACAAAATAGGCAAAAAGTTTGCATAGTTTTTTTTCAAAGACAAAAACTACTTACAAGATAAAAAAGGGGTTTTTGTTATGAGTTGCGGAATGGTTAGAAAAGTTGATGAACTCGGGCGAGTTGTTGTGCCAAAGGAAATGAGGCGTGTGCTGGGAATTAAGCCAGGAAGTTCGATTGAAATGTCCATTGACAAGGACAATAATGTTGTGCTTAAAAAGTTTTCGGAAATTGAAAACTTGGAATTTTTTGCACAAATCATTGCCGATACATTGTTTGAGATGACAAATAATCCCGTTCTTGTGTGCGATGACGAAAAGGTTGTTGTTTCAAAGGGAATATCCAAAAAAACGATTGATAATGTCATTTTGAAAGAACTGTTTGAGAAAAACTTGGTAAATGAAATGGGTTTTGCAGGTTTTCAAAAAGGCTTTTTTACAGAGATAAAGAGTGACGGAAATGTCTGTGGATACATATTTATGCTTTCAAACGAAGAATTGACAAAAGAAGTAAAGAAAATGTGTGAAATCTCTTCAAAAATTTTCGCAAAATCAATCTGTTCGTGAGGCATAAATGAAAAAACAATCCTTTATAACGGGAGCAATTATCCTCACAATAAGTGGCATAATTTGCAAAATTTTGGGTGCTTTGTATAAAATTCCACTTACAAATATCCTAGGCTCACAAGGAATGGGAATTTATTACATCATTTTTCCCGTTTACGCTTTTATGCTGACTTTTGTTTCTTCTTGCTTTACAATTTCTATATCCAAAAAAGTTTCTTCCGCTATGGCTGAAGACGATTTTTCTGTTGCTTACAAATATTTCAAAGCGTCACTTCTGCTGCTATTTATCGTAGGCCTTGGACTAAGCCTTGTAATGATTGTTCTTGCAAAACTTATTTCTCACCTTCAAGGGCTTTCAAATATATATGTTTGTTATTTTATTGTTGCACCTTCTATTGTGGCAGTCGCCGTGCAAAGTGCCTTTAAAGGCTTCTTTCAGGGGCTGCAGAATATGACACCGTCTGCCGTTTCGCAAGTGGTGGAGCAAATTGTAAAATTGACGGTTGGCTTTTCTCTTGCTAGTCTGCTTGTGGGGAAAAGTGTTCTTTGGGGAGCGTGCGGGGCGCTTGTTGGAATTTTAGTTTCAGAGATTGGCACATGTGCATACTTTGCTGTATCGTATTTTGCCTTTAAAATAAAAAACAAAGATTTATATGCAAAATGCAAGCAAAAAGAGAAAAAAACACAATTAAATAGCAATAATTCATCAAAAAATGCAAAAAAATCTGAAATTAAAGTTGTTTCCACTCAGCCGCAAGGGAAACTTATGAAGGAAGTGTTTTCAAATGCTGTTCCTTTTATGTTAAGTTCACTCATCATTCCTCTTTCGCTTGTTGTGGATAGTTTTTTGATTGTAAATATTCTAAAATCGATGGGGTTTGATAAGTTTTTTGCAACAGCACTTTTGGGGCTAAATTCTGGCGTTGTCAGCACGCTTGTTGGACTTCCAGCAACTGTTTCCTCATCGCTTTGCACGACCATTGTGCCATACATAACTTATTCCATTGCAAGTGGGGATATGACATCTGTTTCACAAAAGATTTGTATGGCGCTTAAGTTGACCATTATTGTTTCACTGCCATGTTTCTTTGTTTTTGTGTTCTTTTCGCCCAATATCATAAAGATTTTATACTCTTTTGAAAGTGTTTATGAGTTTAATGTCGCAAGTTCACTACTGATGATTTCAAGCATAAATGTCTTATATCTTTCAATTTTGCAACTTACTATAGCCATATTACAAGCGTTTGGAAAGACTTACATTCCAGTTGTAAATTTAAGCATTGGGTTGCTATTTAAGGTGATATTTGAGTTCATTTTGATAAATATTCCATATCTAAATATTTCTGGCGCTATTGTTTCAAATATTGTATGTTTCCTCGTTCCATGTGCGTTAAACATTATTCAGATTAAAAAACTTGCACCCATTATTCCAAGCTTGTGGCAAACATTTATTTCCCCTACAGTTTCAAGCATAGTTATGATTGGGGGAATATATGCAAGCTTGCACATAATTACAAATGTCCTTTCATACAGATTAAGTTCTCTCATTGCTTTTATTATAGGCGCAATAATATATTTTGTCTGCATTATGCTTTTCAAAACCTTTTCAAAAGACGAAAAGCGTGCTTTTTCGCTATTTAGATTAAAAAAGAAGTCGATTTGACTACAAAAACAATATAATTTTTAAAATTTATATTGGGGAAGTGAAAAATGATATAATTGCCACATCTTGCATTATAAGCGAAAAGTAGAAGATAAGTATTATATGTAAAAAATATAAGATAATCGCTAGTTGCAGCATTTTAAGTGGAAAGTAGCAATTATTTCTCTCTTATATGATTAAAACGGCGAGTGACAATTTGAGCAATATGATAATTTGATATAAGTGGGAAAAATGTGAAATGATTATTGTATTGACTTTAATTCATATTTGTTTTAAGAAGTCTAAAATTATGTTGTGAAATGTTTTAGATTTTTTGTTAATTGTGATAAAATAATTACATGAAAATAGGAAAAATTGAAACAAAAAGTGATGTCTTTTTGGCGCCCATGGCAGGTGTGAGCGATGTGGCCTTTAGGGAGCTTTGTAGAAAGTTTGGAGCGGGACTAACAACAACTGAAATGGTGGCTTATATTATAACAGTAAAAATTCACAAAAAATGCTTGAAATTTCTCCTCTTGAAAAGCCTAGCGTTGTGCAACTTTTTGGGCATGAGCCAAAGGTGTTTGAGGAAGTTTTTAAAAAGGGCATACTAGATAAGTTTGATATTATTGATTTGAATATGGGTTGTCCTGCACCAAAGATTTGGAAAAATGGTGACGGAAGTGCATTGCTAAAAAATATTGATTTGGCAAGAGAAATTATTGAAACTTGTGTTAAGTTTTCGGGTAAGCCTGTTATGGTGAAATTTCGAAAAGGTTTTGGTGAACATGACGATGTATTGGTGGAATTTGCCAAAATGTGTGAAGAAGCGGGGGCAAGTGCAATAACTGTTCACCCTCGAACAACCTATCAAGGTTACAGCGGGAAAATTGATGTTGAAGACATTGCAAAAGTTAAAAGAGCGGTTGGAATTCCAGTCATTGGGAATGGCGATGTGAGAAATTATGACGATTATTTGAAAATGAAGCAAACGGGGTGTGACGCTGTGATGATTGGGCGAGGTGCTGTTGGACACCCAGAATTGTTCTCCGAGTGTTGTGGAATTTCGCCACCAATTACAGGACTGGATATTGCAAGGGAACATATTAGAATTATCAGAAAATATTTTGACGACAATTACATTGTTAAAAATTTCAAACGACACGCTTTTTCATATGTTGATGGTGTGGGTGCAGTGGAAAAGAGGAAGAAAATCGCCTTTTCAAAAACAGCAGAGGAACTGGAACAAGTTTTGTTTGAAAAGGATATTGAATAAAGAATTGAATTTTGATAGGATTTTTTGGCATTTTTCTAGTTTTATGCTCAATTTTGTTCACAAACGCTTCAAAAATTGCTAAAATAGAGTGATTTTAATGAATTTCTGAGGCTTTTTTGCAAAAAAACTATGTGTTTTGAGTGAAAAACAATGATTTTGGGTAAAAAAGTGATGATTTTCGATAAATTTTTGAGAAAAAGATAAAAAGAGGAATTTTAGATGAAAAAGACAATTAAAGATTTGGAACTTGAAGGAAAGAAGGTGCTTTTGAGGTTGGACCTTAATGTGCCTATTAACACCGAAACGCACGAAATAACCGACTGCACAAGGATTATGGAAAGTTTGGGAACGATAAACTATCTTTGCGAACATGGGGCAAAAGTTATTATTTGCTCGCACCTTGGCAGACCAGACGGCAAGGTTAACCTTGATTATTCTTTGGCACCTGTTGCAGACAAACTTGGCAAACTTATCAAAAACAAAGTGACTTTTTCGCATGACACGGTGGGGAAAGAGGCGAAAAAACTTACTTCTGAAATGGAAAATGGCGATGTCGTCGTGCTTGAAAATTTGAGATTTGACAAAAGAGAAGAAGAAAATGACATAACTTTTGCAAAGGAACTTGCAAGCCTTGCAGATGTTTTTGTTTTTGACGCTTTTGGCACTTCGCACAGAAAGCACGCTTCAACTTATGGCGTGGCAAACTTCCTTCCAAGTGCGGTCGGGTTTTTGATTGGAAAAGAATTAAAAGTTATTGGCAAAATTTTGTCAAATCCAGACAGACCTTTGGTTGCTGTTCTTGGTGGGGCAAAAATTGAGGATAAAATTCCTGTTATTGAAAATTTGCTTCCACGAGCAGATTACATTTTGATTGGCGGCGGTATGGCATATACTTTTGTCAAGGCAAAGGGCGGGAGCGTTGGTTGCTCTCTTGTTGATGAAAGCAAAATTGAACTTGCAAAATCGCTGCTCGAAAAGGCAGGTGATAAAATTGTTCTTCCAAAAGACAATATTTGCAACACAAGCATTGACAGCACAAATAAGCCAAAGAAATTTGCTTCGGACAAAATCCCAGAAAACTATATGGGGCTTGACATTGGCCCAAAAACCATAAGACTTTTCAAAAAATACATCAAGCGTGCGGGGACTGTTGTGTGGAATGGCCCAATGGGTGTGTTTGAGAAAGACCAATATGCTCATGGCACAAACAAGATTGCAAAATATGTTGCAAAAACAAAGGCGTTTACATTTGTTGGCGGCGGCGATAGTGCTGCAGCTGTTGTCAAAACGGGTTATTCAAAGGAAATCAATCATTTGTCAACTGGCGGCGGTGCAAGCTTGAAATTGCTTGAGGGGGCGGTTCTTCCGGGAATTGAGGCAATTCAAAATGTTGAAGCCGAAGTGAAAATTGAAACACCAAAATCAAAGACAACAAAGACTTCAAAAACTGCCACAAAAACAGCGGAAATGAAATCTGTTGCAAAAAAGACAACTGCAAAGACAAAAACAAAACCAGCAGAGAAGAAAGCGACTGCCAAAAAGAGTGCAGAAAAGCCGGTGAAAAAAGTTACTTCTAAGCCAGCAAAGAAAACGGAGAAAACAGTTAAGGCGGGAGTGAAAAGTGGCAAAATTGTTGCCGCAAAAAAGGCTATTGCTTCAAAGACAAAA
Source organism: uncultured Clostridia bacterium (assembly GCA_934776915.1). Lineage (GTDB taxonomy): Bacteria > Bacillota > Clostridia > Christensenellales > UBA1242 > UBA7862. Next base: position 1,169 of record CAKVNA010000033.1, on the reverse strand, counting down.
GAGGCAAAAGTTGCAAGAGTTGCACAAAAGCCAAGAAAAACTGCTCAAATGATTAAGAGCAATAAAAAGGGAAAATAAATGGCAAAAACGGATAATTCCAAAATACAAAATAAGCCTACTGTCCTTATTGTTATGGACGGGTTTGGTGTTCCAAAAGATGTCAGTCGCAGTGGCATAACTGCAGAAAACACTCGAAATATCCAAGAATTGTGTGCTAAATTTCCAAATATGAAAATTAGAGCAAGTGAAGAATATGTTGGGCTGCCAAAAGGGCAAGCGGGAACAAGCGAAGTTGGGCATATGACCATTGGCAGCGGACGGGTGACTTATCAACCTCTTGTTAGGATAAATAAGGAAATTGAAACGGGCAACTTTTATAAGAATAAAGAATTTTTAAAAGCCATAGATTACGCCAAGAAAAATAAAAAGAAAATTCACCTAATTGGCATTCCTAGTGACGGCGGAATTCACTCGCACATAAATCATCTTTTTGCCTTGCTTGAACTTTGCAAAGAACAAAAGGTGAATAATGTGTTTGTGCATTTTGTCGGTGACGGAAGGGACACCCCGCCAAAGAGTGCAAAAAAATACATTCGCATGGTGGAGAAGAAAGAAAAAGAACTGGGTGTTGGAAAAATTGCAACAGTGGTGGGTAGATTTTATGCACTGGACAGAGATAAAAACTGGGATAGAAACAAACTTGCCTATGAACTTTGGACAATGGGCGAGGGGAAGCAGTTTGACAATATAAATAAAGCGATTGACGCTGCTTATGCTGCGGGCGAAACTGACGAATTTTTGACACCAATTTGTTTGACGGAACATGGCGAACCAATAGCCGAAATTGAAAAGGGCGATGTCGTGTTTTCCTACAACTTTAGGGCGGATAGGGAAAGACAACTGGCGTATATTTTGGCAGAGGACAATGACCTAGATTTCGTTAAACCGCTTGAATTGTATGTTGTTACAATGACGGAATATGACGAGCATTTTTCAAAAGTTCATGTCGCATATGGAACGGAGGTTCACAAGAATATTTTGTCAGAAGTTTTAAGTCAAAATGGGATAAAACAAGCAAAAATTGCAGAAACGGAAAAATATGCACATTTGACATTCTTCTTTAATTCTGGGAAACAAGACCCATATGAAGGGGAAGATAGGTTTTTAAT
>CAKVNA010000032.1 GCA_934776915.1 uncultured Clostridia bacterium | reverse complement strand
CGACCCTCGTGGCTGGGTGTCTGTTTCAAACACTCTTTACGCCTTTGAAAAGAACTTGAAAGAAGGAAAATATAAGGGGAAAAATGTTGAAAATATCCTCGAATGGTCACTTGAAAGCAAACTTCGTGAGTCGTGGGCAAAGGAGTTCTACGACTTCTACAATGTTCCAACGCTGACAGTTGACGAGGTTATGTCGGGCGAATTTGATGCAAAAGACTTGCCACAAAACGCAAACGAAAGATTTGCCACAATGAGCAGTCTTCTTGCCGCCAACATGGACGAAGTGGAAAAATGCAGAATATTCGTCAGAGCCTTTTGCGACTCGGAATATGTCAGTTTGTATGACATTCTTTGGGCGGGCAATGATGAGGCAAGAAAGGAATATATTGCCGAACTTCAAGCAATGGACGAAATGAGATTTGATGAAATTTGCCAAGAAAATATGGAAAAATAATTAAGAAAAGGAGAAAAATATGCCAGAGCAAAAAGACCTTGATGTTTTGAGAAAAAAATTGATTGTTAAATATCCAAGATTTGCTTCTCAAATTGAAAACATTGAAATTGAATTTAAAAACAATCTTAAATATGATACCGCTGCCACTGACGGAAAGAAAATATTTTTCTCCCCTAATTACTTCAAAAGTCAGCCAGAAGATGTCCTTCTTTTTGACCTTGCTCATGAGGTCATGCACATAAAGTTTAGACATCACGAAAGACAATTTGACAAAAATGGAAAAGAGAGAGATAAAGAAACCTGGAACATAGCCACAGACGCAATCATAAATGCAAATCTTGAACGTGACGGGTTGAAAGGAGCAGATGACATCGTTCGAGTTGAAGGAGCGTTGAACTTCACATCTGAGGAATTATATAACCTTATCTACGACCCAGAAAAGGATAAAGACGAGCAAAACGACCCATCAAACGATGGCGGTGACGGCTCGGGCGATCCGTCAGACAACAACAGCGGCGGTGCTGGACAAAATGACAACAAGCAAAAGGGAAATAAAAAACAAAAGTTAAAAATCACTGGCAAATGCAACGACGACCACTCCATGTGGGGCAAAAACAACGAGAAAACTGAAAGCGGTGACCCACAAGGCAAAAGCGGCAAGAAAAACAATGACAAAGCAAATTCTGAAAGTGGCAATGATGGCAAAGATAAAACACTTAAGAAAGATAAAATAGAAGATACATCAGAAGATACATCAGAAGATACATCAAAGCCAAGTGAAGATAAGACTAAAGACGAAAGCGATGAAGTTGAAAATGAAAACCCAGAGGGTGACCAAACTAACCCTAACTCACAAACTGCAGGGCATGGCAAAAATGTTAGCGAAACAAGAAAAAACACAGCAGACGCAAATGAAATAATAAACGAAAAAGCAGAATTTCAAAAGAATAGAGAGCAAAAAATTGGGCGTATGCAAAATGCTTTTGAAAAAGTGAAATCTCAAATTGCAACGAAAAACAGAGAAGTATTTGGCAAAGTTGGCGAAGGGAGCAACATTGTAGATTGGAAAGTTCTTCTTAGGCGAGAACTCGAAAAGAGTGAAACAGTTTGGTCACAACGCAGGTCCATTGCCGAAAACAATTATGCCTATCGCTTGGAGGAGTTTGAAGTTGACGAGGAGTCAGTAACAGAAGTCTTGCTAGACACATCAGGCTCTGTTTCAAACAAACTTGTTATGCAGTTCTTGCGAGCATTAAAACCTCTTGCGAAACAATCAAAAATCAAAGTCGCGACTTTTGACGATGATGTTCATCTTCCTTTTGTGGAAATTAAGAAAATATCCGACATTGACAACTTCAGAATAGACGGTGGTGGCGGAACAAACTTCAACAACGCAGTCCTCGCCTTTTCAAAAGACCCAAAAGTCAACAAAATTGTCTTTACAGACGGCTACGACAAACTAACAAAAGACTATAAATACCTAGCAAGTGTCATTTGGCTTGTGTATGGAAATAGAAATTTTGACCCACCATTGGGCAAAGTTATCCAAGTTTCAGAAGAAGCGTTGGACAACTTGCAAAACACAAACCTTACAACCAACACACAAAACTACATCTCTCCAAATGAACAACAAGACGAAATGAATTTTGAAAGATAGAACAAGAAAACTACACCTCAAAAGTGTAGTTTTTTTATATTTTGCAAAAAATGTGTATATTTTACTAAAAAATAGTGTAAAAAGTGTGAAAATCTGAAAAATTGGTTGACAACCTTTGTTGCCGTGTGTTATAGTAAAATATCCATAGAGAGTGTGCGAGGGACAGCCCCGTTGACCACACAGCAACCTGCTTATGCAAGGTGCTAAAGGCTGAATGATGGGGAAAATATGTGCACAGTTTTATCCCGTCATTGCGATGGGATTTTTTCTTGCCAAAAACTTTCTGTGGAAATATATTTTTTTGGAGAAAGTTATGAAAAATTTAAAAGAATTATTGCAAGAAAAGGAAGGAGTTTGGTTTTTGTTAGATGACGAAAACAAGAAAGATTTTTTGCGTTTTGCAAAGGGAAATGGCTGCACATGGGTGAATGGTGATGAAATAAATGTGGAGGAGGACACCTGTTGGAGCATTGTGGGGATAGATAACAAATTTATTATGGGAAATGTTGGAGCAAGTGTCGCTTTTTTGAGCAAAAATCACCCAGACAAAATCAGTTTTGCAGATTATCTTGCAGAAAATGGTGAAATTGTGACAAGCGAAAGTGTGAATATTGGTCACCCAGACAAAACTTGCGACACCATTGCAGACGCCTTTTTGGACGAAGCATTAAGGCAAGACCCAACATCACAAATGGCTGTTGAATGTGCCATAAAAGACAACAAATTGTTCATTTTTGGCGAAGCAACAACAAAGGCTAAAATTGACTACGAAGGCATAGCACGAGGAATTTTGAAAGATATCGGCTACAGTTGTCAATTTGAGATAATCAAGGAAATAAGTGAGCAAAGTGTGGATATTCACAATGCAGTGGTCACTGACGAAGTTGGGGCAAATGACCAAGGAATGGTTTATGGCTATGCAACTGATGAAACCCCAGAATATATGCCACTTGCAATACTTTTGGCACACAAACTTATGCGAGAATACGAAAGTTTTAGGCAAAAGACAACGGGTTATTTCGCAGACGCAAAAAGCCAAGTGACTGTGCAATATCTTGACGGCAAGCCATTTAAAATTCTGACCGTTCTTATGTCTGTTTCGCACGCAGAAAATGTGGAATATGATGAACTAAAAAGCAAAGTTAAAGAGGAAGTCGTGAACAAAGTCTTATCGCAATATGGGGAACTTTCAAAAGATGCAAATGTCATTTTAAACCCAAGTGGCAGATTTACAATTTGGGGAAGTTTTGGTGATAGTGGTTGTGTGGGAAGAAAAATTGTTGTTGACACCTATGGCGGTGTTGGCAGAGTTGGTGGCGGGTGCTTTTCCAGCAAAAACGCAACAAAAGTGGATAGGTCGGGGGCATATTATGCAAGATATGTCGCAAAAAATCTTGTTGCCCACGGTTTTTGCCATAAGTGCGAAGTGCAAGTCGCATATGGAATAGGACTATCCAAGCCAATCGCAATAAACATAAACACCTTCCACACAGAACTTAAGCCAATACATGAACTTTATGACTACACAAACTCACACTTTGACTTCTCGCCAAAAAACATAATCAAAGAACTTAACCTACTAAAACCAATCTATAAATCAACCGCCTGCTACGGTCACTTCGGTCGCAACGAGTTCCCATGGGAACAAATTGAAAATAAGAAATAAAAAATAAAAAATAAAAAAGTGGCGATTATCGCAAGTTGTCAAAGGAAAAATAGGAAAAAAAACTGGGGTTTTTCCCAGTTTTTTGTATTTTCTTGGCTTTTATTCATTTTCTATTTTTATTTTTAATAGACAAATTTCAATAATTGCCTCAATTTTTCTTTCTTCTTTTTTCTTTCTTATTTTCCTTTTGGCACAAGTGTTCGTTTGACATCAAGACTTTGGACTGAAGCGGTTTTTTCATTAACATTTACATTTTTTGTAAAGTATATAAGTTCTTCAATTTCAAGGCTTACTCGTTGTGCGTCAAATTTAATGTCGTGGCTCTTGCAATATTCTTCCGCCCAACCCAAAACTGCTGATTTTTTTTCTGCTCCTGTCATATCTTTCATTTTTTCTGCTTTGGTTATAAAGGTTATAAGTTCCGTCTTAAGCACACTCCACTTTTTGGTCTTGATATCTCTAACAAGAGCAACTACAAAACCGCCAAGGCTTATCAGTAGGGAACCACACACTGTGATTACTTTTATTATTTCTTCAAAATTCACAATTTGTTCCTCCAATAGCAGTTTATAAAAATTTTTAGTTTTTTGACAAAGTTATTATTTTCAATTTACTGTCGCACGAAAGGTCACAGTTACACTATCACCAGGGTTTAGGTTGTTCAGTTGAATGTTATCCAGAGTATAGGTCGGTTGTGGCGAGCCGTTGACGGTTATGCTGTTTTCAACAAAACTAAGTTCTGCAGGCAAAGTGTCTGAAAAGACAATAGAAGTGTTGTCCCGTGTTCCATCATTTGTAATATCAATGGTGTAAGTTAATATTGAGCCCTTTATGGCAACAGTTGGTGTGGAAGTTTTTAAAACTGTAAGCCCACTGAATAAAACTTCAGCAACCTCCTCATTTGATGCTACATCAAAAGTTTCTCCGTCCAAAGTGAAGGATATGGCAGACCTGCTTTTTACTATTTCGCCTGCGGGCAATTTTTCTGCTTTAATAGTATAAGACACAGACACATCTGCTCCAGCACCCAAAGTAACTTGCATATCAAAGCCTGCTAGCGGGTCAAGATTTTCATGCAAAACATTCCCAATTTTTACACTGCCCGCTACAAAAGTTGCACCTATTAAGGTGTCTTTAAACTTAAAATTTTCAATGGTCTTGTTGGTCTTGTTTGTAATTGTAGTTGTAAGAGTAAGTTCGCCCTCTGGCAACACCCAACCTTTGCTGGCAGTTTTTGTTACAGTGACATCAACATCTATTTGTTCCACTTCGCTAACATTGCTAAAAGTTACAACCTCCACAGTGTCCCCACTTTGACTTGTCACTTGTGAAGATACTCTTGCTGTGTTTTGAATAGCCATATTTTTCTCCTATTTCACAATATTCAAAACTTTCTTGCGGTGTGTAAAATTCTTGTATATATGTTTTCTTTTTCAACCCCTGTTAGAAATTTTGAAAAGAGATAAGTGACAAATAAATTTGTGACAATGCTCAAAAAAAAGACTGGAAATTGTCCAGCCTTTTTTGTTAGCAATTTTTATATTTTTTCCACCCATTTTTGAGGGATATTTTTGTTTAGAAGTGTCCACTTTGCAAGGAAGGCTAGGAAGATTGTTGTAAATGAGCCAATAAGAACATCAGTGAAGTAGTGTGCACCAGCAACAATTCGTGACACGCACACAAGAGCAGTCCAAGTGACGGCAAAGGTGATAAAAATTGCTTTCCACTTTGTTGTGTTTGTTTTTTCAAAGCAACATGGCAAAAGAACAAGAGAAAACACACTTGCACTGGCACACGCATGACCAGAAGGAAATGACTTGAAGAAGTCGCCCGCAAAACTTGCTGTGGAAGAAAATTTGTTGTGATTTATTACATACCAAGGCGAGTAAAACTCAAAGTCTTCAATGTTTTCATACACCATTGCTCTGTATCTTGTTCTGCATGCAATTCGTTTGTAAATTTGCACCAAAGCGTTGCTCGCAATGGCAACAAGAATAACTACAACAGCCCACACAGCAAGTTGTTTTAAGGTTTCTTCTTTGCACTTTGAAAAGAGTAGGCAAGCAATCAAGGTTTCTGCACAGGACACAAGCCCCAAAACAACTTTTCCAATTGTTGATGACCTAAAAGAGCCAGCATTTGCCACACCAAAATGAGAAAGATACTTAAAAAATTTGTTTATGCCAAAAAATCCAACACCAATACTCAAAATTGCAAAAATTGCAATAAAAACATAATAAAACCACTTTTTGCTAGTATTTCGCTTGAAGAAATAGTCAATTAAAATTGCAAGGGCAGAAATAATAATAACATAAAGCACCATTTCTCCCACCACTTCGCCTGCAATGGCATAGAAGTTGGTGGTGTAATATTGCCCCCAAGTGATGTCCGCCAAAGCCTTGCTTATTTGAAGGTCAAAAATTGTCCCCAAAACAAGTGCCACCACAAAACAAGCGACAGTTACCCAAAGTGTTATTTTTTTTGCTTTTTCCATTTTATCCCTCTCTTTATTTCTATTTTAAATTTCTACTTTTTATTTAATCTTTCATTTTTAAACAACAATCTTTTTTAATTTGTAAATTAAGTTTTATAACCAAAAAAACTTTACAAATCTCATTTATTTTTGCTTGTTTTCTTTTTGGAAGTGCTAGTTGTTTTAGGTGTTTCATCTGACATTTCTTTTTCATGTGGCACAACTTCAAGGCATTCTGGAGATAGGGAAGTCACATCAACGGGAGCGCCACAGTGAGGGCAGTTGTCCGCTGTGCAAGGAAATCTGTTTTTGCAATATTTGCACACAATTTTATGCTTTTTCGCTGGCAGAACAATTGGCTTTGGTGCAACTTCCACTTCTTTTGGACTTTCCTTTGATTGTTCTTCCTTTGTGTCTGTGTCGCTTTGCTCGTAATCTTGCGTTGGCAGCGAGGCAAACATGCTAGCAACCGTGCATAAAATGCCAATGAGCAGCAAAACAAGCGTTGTGTAGCCCATTCCACTTGCCAAAAGGCAAATTAGTCCCACAACAAGCACTGCAAGAGAGCCGAATAAAAAACCATATTTCTTTAACATAATTTTCTCCAATTTTAAATTTTACAACTTCAAAGCAATGTTCAACGCCAGTTCAAACATTTTATAAAAATTATTTTCCCGCTCGTCTGACGAAGCACTTTTATTTGAATATATCTCATCGGACACCGTGCAAATGCAAAAAGCGTTTTTGTGGGCTAACTCTGCATTAAGATAAAGTGCCGCCCCTTCCATTTCAACCCCAGCAATGTTAAGTTTTTTCACAAGTGCTGCGGGAAGGGTGGAGTAGAATGTATCCGTTGTCCAAATGTCACAAATATTTTTTTCTAGTGAACAATCCATTTCAAGGGCTTTTTCAACAAGACTTTTGCTTGCTGAAAAGGAATTCACCCCCTCAACTTTACAAACTGTTTTGCCTTGTGGAAAGATGTTCATGTAATTTGTGTTTGTGTGAGCATTTTGTGCAATCAAAATGTCGCCAATGTGAAAGTTTTTGTTAAGTGAACCTATTGTTCCCACTCGAATGGCGTTTTTGACATTATAAAAGCTAAACAACTCATAAGAATAAATTCCCATGCTAGCAGTCCCCATGCCAGTTGACATAATGGACACAGCCTTGTTACAGTAAGTGCCTGTGTAGCAATAGTTATTTCTAACATTGCTTACAAGTTTTGCGTCTTTCAAATATTTTTCAGCCATTTTTTTGGCTCTTAATGGGTCGCCCGGCAAAATAACTGTTTCTGCAATTTCGCCAAGTTTTGCCCCAATATGTGGTGTTGGTGTCTTATTCATAGTTTAATTGTAAAGTTTTATCAAAAAATAGTCAACACAACTGAGCAATTTTTTGCAAAAAGCAAATGTTTTGTGTAAATTGTTTGGACAATTTTACAACTTTTTGTATAATTAACAAGAAAAATAACGCTTGAGGTGAAAAATGTTTTCTGTTGCTATTGACGGTCTTGCTGGCTGCGGCAAATCTTCGCTTGCATTGGGTCTTGCAAAAAACTTAAATTTCAGATATTTCAACACGGGGGCGATGTATCGTGGCATAACTTGCGAATATTTAAGATGTTTTGGTGAAACTCAGCCAAATGAAGAAAAAATATCACAACTTCTTAAAAATTTGGATGTTAAAATTGTGTTTAATGGTGACGAGCAAAGAGTTATTATAAACAACATTGACCAAACGCCAAATTTAAGAAAAGAAGTTGTCAGCAACATGACGCCCTTTGTGTCGGGTTATGAAAACTTGAGAGATACAGTTCGGGATATCCAGCGAGATTTTGCCAAAGAGCATAATTGTATTATGGAAGGGCGGGACATTGGAAGTGTTGTCTTGAAAGACGCCGATGTCAAAATTTATCTCACCGCTTCAAGCGAGGAGCGAGCCAAAAGACGCTTCGCCCAAATGGCAAACGACCCAACTAGACCAAGTTTTGATGAAATATTTAAAGACATAAAGCAGCGTGACGAAGTTGACAAATCTCGTGAACACGGCAAACTTCTTATCCCACAAGACGCCGTTATTGTTGACAACTCAAATTTCACTTTAAAGCAAACAATATCGTAT
>CAKVNA010000031.1 GCA_934776915.1 uncultured Clostridia bacterium | reverse complement strand
AATGGTCAAAATGTATTTCATATTTACCCCTTTTATTTCACATAATTATTTTATCACTAATTATTCATTTTACAAAATGGTTTTGGGGGCAATTTGCTTGACTAAAAATCTTAAAAACTTTATGCTATAGAAAGGAGAGAAAATATGCAAAGTAGGTCAGTTTGTATTATTGGCGGCGGAATTGTGGGAGCATTTTTGTTTGACGAGTTGTCGCTTATGGGGGAACACCCTGTGCTTGTTGAAAAGGGTGAAGATGTGTCCCTTGGGGCAACAAAGGCAAACAGCGGCATTTTGCACGCTGGATATGACTGCGAATGTGGCACAAATAAGGCAAAATATAATGTTTTGGGGCTTAAGATGTATCACGAGGCGGCAAAAAGGCTTAAGGAAAAGATAATAAATTGTGGCAGCCTTGTTGTGGGGGATAAAGATAGCAGACCAATACTTGAAGAACTTTTGTCCCGTGGCACAAAAAATGGTGTCAAAAATATGTCAATTTTGGGTCGAAATGAACTTTTGTCCCTTGAGCCAAATCTTGCAGACGACATTGAATGGGGGCTTTATGCAAAAGACGCTTGCATAATTTCACCTTATCACTTTTGTGTGTCTCTGTGCGAAGAAGGGGTGCTTAATGGGGGTGAGATTAAACTCAATTTTAAGCCTCACAAGATTGTTAAACTTCCAAGAGAGATAGTTTCTAATCTTAGCGCAGATACATTCTTTCAGCAATTATCTAAACTGGAAAGAATGTTTGAAAATGAGTATATAGAAGACTGCTGTTATGTTGTTTTGTCGGGTGACGATTGCGTAATTTGTGATAGCGTTATAAATTGTGCGGGAGCGGGCATAAACGAGGTTTCAAGGTTGCTTTTTGAAAAGTTATTCCCTACAAAATTTGTAAAGGGTGAATATATTTTGCTGGATAATAGTGAAGGCAGTTTGGTTCACAGACCAATCTTCCCTCTTCCCGGCAAAAATGGAAAAGGCATTTTGGCATGTCCAACGGTGCATGGCAATGTGTTTTTTGGCCCAACAGCAACAGAAACAACGGCTGACGACACGGCAGTTTCAAGCGAGGGGCTTAAAAACATAAAATCTCACGCAACAAAACTTGTCAAAAACATAAACTTCCGCAAAGTTATAAAACTTTATGCGGGCGTGAGGGTGAAAACGGGTGACGACTTTGAGTTGTATTTTAGCGAAAGAAACAAGGGCTTTGTGACGCTTGCTGGGATATGTTCGCCTGGCTTGACCTCTGCCCCAGCACTTGCACATGAAGTTGTGGAATATTTAAAGAAAATAAATGTTGTTGGGAACACTGATGAAGATTTGCTAGACCCCGATAGGAAAATTGTAAGAAGAAAGCCATATGTTAGAGTTTCTGAACTAAGTCCTGACAAACTTGACAAACTTATAAAACGCAATGGCGACTATGGCGAAATTGTTTGCAACTGCGAAAAGATAACAAAAGGTGAAATTTTGGAATTGCTTAAAAATTCGCCGATAAGTCCACTGACAACTGACGGCGTAAAGCGAAGATTGAGAGCCACAATGGGTCATTGCCAAGGGTCATTTTGTTATGGCAAACTTGCCAAAATTATGGCGGACTTTTATAAAGTTGACGAAAGCGAGATAATTTTCCGTGGCAACAGTAGTCTTGTGACGGGGGATATAAAAACTGGCGGACTTTATGACGACATATAAACGCTGGATAACTGACTATAAGCGAAAGATATGAAATATAATTTGCAAAAATTGCTAGCAAAAAATGGAGATGAAATGGAAAGAAAAGAATTTGACATTGTTGTAATAGGCGGTGGAAGTGCAGGTCTTGCAAGTGCGATAGAAGCAGACAAAGCAGGGCTAAAAGTTGCAGTTTTGGAAAGAGATGACAGACTGGGCGGAATTCTTAACCAATGCATTCACAATGGCTTTGGGCTAAACTACTTTAAGCAAGAATTGACAGGCCCAGAATATGCTCAAAGATTTGTGGACAAATTGAGTGGCACAAAGGTTGAAGTTTTCCTTGGCACGACAGTTCTTGAAATTGTGAAAAGTGAAGACAATTTGCAAGGCGATATAAATTATGAAATTCGCACTATAAGCAGAAATGGTGAAATATCTTTTGTGGCAAAGTCGGTTGTTTTGGCAACTGGGTGCAGAGAAAGACCAAGCGGCAGCATTTCTCTTTGCGGGACAAGACCTGCGGGAGTTATTTCTGCGGGCAGTGCTCAACGACTTATAAATATTTATGGCAAAATGGTGGGCAAAAAGATTGTTGTTGTGGGCAGTGGGGACATAGGTCTTATTATGGCAAGACGACTTAGGTTTGAAGGGGCGGAAGTTTTGGGGGTGTATGAAATTATGCCCTATCCTTCGGGACTTAAAAGAAATATTGTGCAATGTCTTGAGGACTACAACATTCCCCTACATCTTTCTAAAACTGTGTGCGAAGTGGTGGGAAAAGATAGAGTTGAAGGCGTTTATGTTGCTCCTGTAAAAGAAGACTTTTCACTTGACGAAAGTAAGAAAGAATTTGTGCCATGTGACACAGTTATATTGAGCATTGGGCTTGTGCCAGAAAATGACATTGCGTCAAAACTTGGCGTAAAACTAAACCCAATGACAAATGGGGCTATGGTTGACGAATATTTGCAGACAAATCTTGCGGGCGTGTTCTCTTGCGGCAATGGGCTTCATGTGCATGACATTGTGGACAATGTTTCGCATGAGGCGGAGCGTGCGGGGCAAAATAGTGCGAAGTTCGTTTTGGGGCAACTTAACACACAGAACCCTCACACAATAGAATCAAAAAATGGTGTTAGATATGTCAATCCAACGACCTTTTATGAGGGTAGTGGGATTGTGAACATAAATTTTAGAAGCAACAATGTTTATAGAGATAAGAAAATTGTTGTCAGAAGTGGTGGGCAAGTTGTTAGAGAGATTGAAAAGAAAATTATTTTGCCTGCGGAAATGGAAACAGTTATTGTAGCGAAAAACAATTTGACTGGCGATATTGAGGTGAGCATTGAATAAGGGGGATAAAATGGAATTAACTTGCATAATGTGCCCTGTTGGGTGCAGTTTGAAAGTGGAAAAAGTGGGAGATGAAGTTGTGGTGACGGGCAATAGGTGTCCAAGGGGTGCTGAATATGGCAAAAATGAAGCAACTTGCCCAAAGCGAATGGTGACCACAGTTGTAAAAACAAAAAATGGAACAGTTTGTTTAAAAACAGACAATTCCATTGACAAAACGCTTATTGACGATTGTTTGAGGCTTACAAAAACACTTAAAATATCTAAAGATATTAAACTTGGCGACATTGTTGCAAAAAATGTTCTTGAAACTGATGTCAATCTTGTTGTGACGGAAATAAATGAAAACAACTAAAAATATATTTTATAAAATTGGCATTATAAGCGGAAAATAGCAAATATAAAAACACAACTCTTTCGGGTTGTGTTTATTTTTATTTTTTGATTAAATTATTTTACTTTTTATTTGAGTTTTGTTATTAAAGCATATTATTTTCTAAAATGGTATTTCAAAAATACTTTTCTATCTTAGTATATAAGTATTAAGCGGACAAACGGTGATAGACTGTGGTGGAGGCCGAGTCGATGAGCAAAATTCCAAATCTTTGAAATAAGACGACTTCACCTTCTTCTTCCGCTTTGTCTGGATTTTTGTAGAAAAGTCTGTATTGATTAGAATAATCTTTGTATTGAGTTTGATTTAATAGACTATCTCTATCTGCTGGAATTGACTTTGTGTCAACCTTGGAACAAAGACTGCTAACAGAGGGATCAAAATAGACTGTTTTTGTGGTGAGCATACGGCATGATAATCCGTCACCAGAGCCTATGAAAGTTATTTTTACATCTCTGCTTGGTGCAGAAATTTTGTTTGTAAGTTGTGAGCCGTCTATTGAGTTGCAGATTGCTGTAAATGTGAGTTCGCATGGGCTTTGTGAGGAGTTGTCAAGAACGGTGAGTTCCAGTTTGCAACTTATGTTTTGAAGTTTGACGCTTCCCGACTTTGTGAAAACTTGCAAAAGTGTTCCGCTGTGGAAGGTTGCACTTTTGGTGTAGTTTATGCTGACGGTTCCGCTTGTGGAATAGGCGTATATGCCATAACTCACGCCCACTTCATAAACTGTTATGTTGCCCGAAGTCGAAGTGAGAGAGGCGTCTGACTCAAGTGTATTTATTGTTATATTCCCCGCCCCCGAATGAATTGTTGCAAGTTCTGATGAGGTGTTTTTGAGATAGTTGATTGAAATGTTGTTTGTTTGCCCGTCTGCACCCTCGCTCAAAATTACGCCATAAAGTGTGGAAATATTAAGATTTGCACCGCTTGAATATATTTTGACTTCATAAGGTGAGGTTTCTTGCCCAACTTTCCCTAGGTCGATGTCGCCGCCGTTTGTTGTTATGGAAACATTGCTGTTTAGGTTGCAAAATTTTATTGTTGGTGAGCCACTTGCGTTCACAAAAAGTCCACGAGATAGGCTAAGTGTTCCCTCGCCGTTGTTGTAGAAATCGAAAGTTCCGCTGTCTGTGGAAAAAACGACTTGTTCGGCTGAAAGTTCCTTTTTGCCAGAGATTTTGGCTGTTCCAAATTCTGTTTGGAAGTTAAGCGTTTTCATGGTATCGTTTGGAGCAACTGTTACATTCCCGTCACCAGCACTTTGCAAAAACAGGTGTTTGCAAGTGATGTTTCGGGTTAGTTCCTCGCTTGTTTCAGAGTCTGTATATTTTTGAGTGGAAGCGAGGGTTACATCGGACTTGCTGCAAGAGGCGTAGATTGCTGTGTAGGCTGTTTGTGGAAGGGCAATCTTAACATTAGATTCCGAATAACTAAGCCAGCCTTTTGGCTCTGAAATTTTGATGACCATGGTTGTTAGGTCCTCGGTGGTGTCTGTGTAGGTGGAGAAAAGTTGGCTTTGTTTTTTGGTGGAAATGCTGTAGTCTGCGTTGACAGATTTTACATATCCAGATATATTTTGATTGTAGGTTATTGTAATTTCGTCATTGCTTGCGGGATAAATTGAAATGCGGCTGAGATCGGACATAATCTTCACCGCTTGCACGGCATAGAGGTCAGACTGATTTAGGGTGACGGTTTCTTTTTGATTTAGGACTATATATTTGTAGCCCAAAATTTCCGTCCCCGGGGAAAGAAACATTATGGCAAAACACCCACCGACCACTGCCACAATGGACAACAGAAAGGCAGATAAATAGATTAAAAACTTCTTCTTTTTGCTCATTTTTGCTCCTTTTTTGCCGCAAAATGTCTATTTTTGCAACACTTATCCACATTTTGTCAATTTTTATGGATAACTTAGTCTTTTGGTTCGATGATTGCTTTTATTCTTCGAACGCCCGCTGATGACGACTCTTCCTTGACAATTTTGAAGTGTCCAAGCTCACCAGTGTGCTTTGCATGAGGGCCACCACAAATTTCTTTGCTAACATCGCCTATGGAATAGACTTTGACTCTGTCGCCATATTTGTTTTCAAAAATACCCACTGCATTTTGTTCTTTGGCTTGGTCAAGAGTCATTTCTTCACACACAACAGGATAATCTTTTTCTATTGCGTCATTGACAAATTTTTCAAGTTTAAACTTTTCTTCGTCAGTCAGTTTGTGGTCACAGTTAAAGTCAAAACGAAGTCGTTCTGATGTGATATTGCTTCCCTTTTGGTTGATATTTGGGTCTATAATTGCTCTGAGTGCTGCACCCAAAAGGTGAACGGCGGTGTGAAGTCTTGTTGTTTGAACGCCAGTGTCAGCTAGCCCGCCTTTGAAAACATGGTCAATGTTTGCTTTGCTTTTTTCTTGGTGATTTTTGAATGCCAAGTCATAGCCTTCTTCGTCAACAGTAAGACCTTTTTCACTGGCAAGTTCTTTTGTAAGTTCAAGTGGGAAGCCAAATGTGTCATAAAGTCTGAAGGCTGTTTTGCCGTTTAGGACACCATCTTTGCAATATTGTGCAACCTTTTCAAATTCCTTTATGCCAGTTAAAAGTGTTTTTGAAAACTTTTCACATTCTAGTTTAATTGTGTTTTGAATTGCTGGTGTTTTCTCCACAAGTTCTGGATAAAACTCGTGATAAATTTCAACAACAACGGGAACAAGGTCGCAAAGTTTTTCACTTTCAAACCCAAGTCTTGAAGCACAATTTATTGCTCGTCTTAAAAGTCTTCTTAAGACATAACCTTGCCCCACATTAAGTGGCTCAACCCCGTCACCAATGATAAAAACACTGGCACGAATGTGGTCGGCAATAATTCGCATATTTCTCTTTGTTGGCTCGTTGAGAAGATAATACTTGCCACTGATTTCTTCAATTTTCTTAATAACAGGGACAAAAAGTTCGGTGTCATAAACACTTTCTAGCCCGTTTGAAATGTATAAAAGTCTGTCAAAGCCAAAGCCAGTGTCAACATTGTGTTGTGGATTTTTTTCCAGTTTGCCACCTTTTCGCTTTACGACATATTGCATATAAACATCATTGCCAATTTCAATATATTTTCCACAAGAACAAGAAGGGTTGCAGTCTTTGCAACACTTTGGCTTGCCTGTGTCAATAAACATTTCACTGTCTGGCCCGCATGGTCCAATTCCACTTGCCAAAATCCACCAGTTGTGTTCTTTTGGAAGAAGGAAAATTTTTGACTCTGGCACACCACAAGCACGCCAAGCATTGTAACTTTCGTCATCTCTTGGGGCTGTTTCGTCACCTGCAAAGACAGTTACTGCTATGTCTTCCTTTGGAATTGCAAGATATTTTGGGTTTGTTAAGAAGTCATAACTCCATGCAATTTTTTCTTTTTTGAAATAGTCACCCAAACTCCAGTTGCCTAGCATTTCAAAAAATGTGCAGTGATAGTCGTCACCCACTTCGTCAATGTCACCTGTTCTGACACACTTTTGAATGTCAACAAGTCTTTTGCCACATGGGTGTTTTTCGCCCAAAAGATAAGGCACAAGAGGTTGCATTCCTGCAGTGGTGAACAAAACAGATGGGTCATTTTCTGGCACAAGTGAGGCAGATGGAATGTAAGCATGACCTCGTTCCTTATAAAAGTCAATCCACATTTCTCTTAATTGTTTTGCTGTAAGTTTTTTCATGTTTTTATCTTCTTTTATCTAAATTTTTTATCAAATTATTTCTAATTCTGCGTTTTTTTGTCAAATTATTGCTAAAATTATGTAATTTATTGCAAATCTTGTCATTTTTTTGCTAAAATTTTGAAATATTTGTTTTTTATATATCTTTTTGTCAAAATTGTGTTAATTTTGCTCTTTTGTTGCAAAATGTTTGATTTTTATTCTGAAAAATTGCTTTTTGTTAATTTTTTAAAACCGCCTTAAAATGCAATTTCTTCTGGTGGAGTTGGTGGAGGTGGGGCGGTGTCTTCTAGTGAACGCTTGTCGGCGTTTACCCCAACATCAACAAAAGATGTTATTTCTGGCACCCACTTAATATCAATTTCTGCCAAAGCACCGTTACGGTGTTTTGCCAAAATAAGTTTGCACATATTTGGACCGTCAGTTGATTCAACATCAGAATATTTTGAAGGGTTGTAAATAAACATAACAATGTCTGCGTCCTGCTCAATTGCACCAGACTCTCTAAGGTCACTTAAAATTGGCTTGTGGTCTTCACGCTTTTCCACATCACGAGAGAGCTGTGACAAAAGCAAAATTGGGACTTGAAGTTCACGAGCAGCAATCTTAAGGTTTCTTGTAAGTTCGGTGATTTCTTGTTGGCGATTGACTTCTCTGCCACGCTTTGCCTCGGACATAAGTTGAAGATAGTCTATCATAATAAGGTCAAGACCTTTTTCTCGTTTTAATCTTCTGCATTTGCTTATTATTGTGCTTGGCGAGTTGAGGGACGAGTCGTCAATATATATTTTTGCTTCGGCAAGTTTTTTGTTGCCTTCCCAAAGGGCTTTCCAATCTGAACCAGAAAGCGTGCCACCCAGGGCTTTGCTTAGGCTTACTCCACTTATGGAGCAAAGTGACCTTTGAGCAATTTGCTCTTTTGGCATTTCAAGTGAGAAAACTGCACAACTGCGTTTGCCTTGAAGTGCGGCAAAGTTTACAAGATTCATTGCCAAACTAGATTTTCCCACACCCGGACGGGCGGCTATAAGAATTAAGTCACTCTTTTGAAGTCCGTTTGTAATTCTGTCAAGTTCGGCAAAACCTGTTGGAATTCCACGAGTAAGTCCACCGTTTTTGTCAATTTCTTCAAATTTTGCAAGCACATTGTCAAGTGCTGTTGAAATTGGCTCTAGGTTTGAGGTGTCCTCTTTTTCGGCAATGTCAAAAACTGTTTTCTCGGCAAAGGCAAGCACATCAGTTT
>CAKVNA010000030.1 GCA_934776915.1 uncultured Clostridia bacterium | reverse complement strand
GGACTCGGCACGCAACCTCGCCCAGTGCATTGTGGTTGCCAAAGAGCAAGTGAAATTTTGCAAAGTTTGTGGTGGGTTTGCCACTGACGACCTTTGCGGAATTTGCAAACACAGGAAAAGCCCAATTGTTTGTGTGGTGAAAGACCCAAAAGACATTGCAAGCATAGAAAAGGTGAAAAACTTTGACTGCGTGTATCATGTTTTGCATGGCTGCATAAGCCCACTGGAAAACAAAGGACCAGAGGATATTAGAATTAAGGAACTTTTGGAAAGAGTAAACGCTGGCGGAATAACAGAAGTGGTTGTTGCGACCAATCCCGATGTGGAAGGGGAAGCGACCGCAATGTATATCGCCCGCTTGCTAAAACCCCTCGGCATAAAGGTAACCCGCCTTGCCCAAGGAATATCTATGGGCAGCGACCTTGAATATGCAGACGAAGTGACACTCTCTCGTGCAATCGAAGCCCGAAGGGAATTGTAAAAAAGTCAGACTTTTGTCTGGCTTTTTTGCTAGAATAGTCCGCCAAGAAAACATAGGCAAAATATCCCAATAGTTCTAGTTATTATATTTGTAACAAGAAAAAATTTAAACTCCATTCCGCACGCTCCCGCAACAAGACACAAAATGTCGTCAGGAAACAGCGGCAACAACATCATAACAAAAAATGCCCACTTGCCCCGAAGTAGCAACTTGCAAAACTCCTCGCCTTTTTCTCTCCCCACAATCCAAAAAATTATCTTGCTGCCAAAAGTCTTCCCCAACAGAAACGCCACAATGCTCCCAAGCAAAATTGCAAACAAACTTATACCAAAGGCAATCCAAGGTCCAAAGCAAATCACTCCCACAATGGTGCTAACAGACGCCGGCATGGGAATAACACTCACTTGCAAAAATTGAATGACGCCAAACACAGTATATGACCAAAACCCAGCAGATGAAATTATAACCTTTAATTCAGCCACATTAGAGAACTTTCCAATCCAGCCAGTGTTTTTTAGCAAATAATAAAGCCCAACAAAAAAAGAAACACTCAGCCCGAATGTCAAAAAGAGTTTGCTCATTGCTATGCCAAATTCTTGCCACTGTTGGCTTCTAATTTTTTCCATATTTATTATTATGCAACAGAAAAAAAGTTATCCACAATTTGTCCAAAAATGTGGATAACTTATTTCACAAACTATGCTTCACAACTGCAGTGTAGCAATTATCTTTAATGTATTCCTTTGCGGACGCCTTTTGTTTGCTGTTTAGACTAACATATTTGCCAAAACTCACTTATAAAGCAATATCTAGCAAATATCTTAATCATTAAATCCTAAATCTCAATAAGATTGCTTGTGGAGAACTTATCCCCGCACGAAACATTAAGTCCCAGCCTTTTCAAACAATCTTCATCTGCTCTGCTTAAAACATGAGTTGAATGTGCTTGTGCGTGATTTAAGTTGTGAATATATCCGCAAGCAACCTTTGCACTAGGGTTCAAATTTGCAGAAATGTAAAGTGCAGTCAGAACATCATTAAGAGAAAGAGTTGTGTTTTCCGAGTGAAGTACATCTTTTTTCAAATTCAAAATTGGTTCTAAAACTTGAGCGGATATGAGTTCAAACTTATCTTCAATTCCCGACAAAACTTTAAGAGCATTAAGCACCGCACTGGCACTTGCACTAAGAAGCATTGTTCTTCGCCCAACAACAATTCGTCCGTCATTAAGTTCAATGGCAACGCTTGGTTGATGAGAGGTTGCTTCTTTTTCTTCTGCTGGTTTTACACATTTTCTGTCATAAACACTAAGCCCCAGTTCATTCATCAAAAGTTTAATTCTTTCGGCAACATTTTTTGATGTGCCATTTTGCTTTATGTCAACAAGAGCCTTTAAGTATCTTCTTATTATCTCTTGCTTTGCACTTTCTCTTGCCACATTGTCGTCAAAAATACATTCCGCAATGGTGTTTATGCCCATATCTGTTGGTGACAAATATATATCCTTGCCCGCAATTTTCTTTATAATATTCCTAAGAACGGGGAACGCCTCAAGGTCCCTATTATAACTAACTGCCACTTTTCCATAGTTTTCAAGGTGATAGTAGTCAATTTGATTTACATCTTTGAGGTCAGCCGTTGCCGCCTCATATGCAAGGTTCACTGGGTGTTTAAGAGGCAAATTCCAAACGGGAAATTTCTCAAACTTTGCATATCCCGCCTTAACTCCACGCTTATATTCGTGATAAAGCTGACTAAGGCAAGTGGCAAGTTTTCCACTTCCAGGTCCAGGGGCGGTGATAACAACAAGTGGTCTTGAAGTTTCAATGTAAGGGTTTTTGCCATAGCCGTCATCGCTGACGATTGTTTCCACATCTGCGGGATAGCCCTTTGTTGGATAGTGCATATACACCCTCTCCCCAAGGCTTTCCAGTTTGTTCTTAAACACCACTGCATTTGGTTGGTCTGCAAAAAGTGTTATGACAAAAGCACTTACAACAAGCCCTCGCTTGCGAAAAATGTCTGCCAGTCTAAGCACTTCCATATCATATGTTATGCCATTGTCCGCACGAATTTTATTTTTCTCAATGTCATTTGCATTGATAACAAAAATTATCTCACTTTCTTTTTTAAAGTTGTCCAAAAGTTTAATCTGAATGTTTGGATCAAACCCAGGCAAAACTCTTGATGCATGCATATCGTCAAACAACTTTCCGCCAAACTCCATATAAAGTTTGTTGTCAAATTGCTTCATTCTTTCTCTTATCAATTTGCTTTGCAAAGCAAGATATTTTTCATCATCAAAACACATTTTATCCGACATTTCCTCATTCCTTTTATCCAATTTTGCTTTTATGCAACTTTATGACCGCTTTTCAAATTTATTTGCCAATTCAACATCAAATATAAAAAATAAATGTATTTTCCGTCACATTTTCAACAAAATTCTTATAATTGTAACATTTTTTGTGTCTTTTCACCAAATAATTTTCTGCATATCGCCGGAAATTATGCAAAGACTACTTGTAGGAGGTAAATTATGAGCAAATCTTACAGACCAGGGGAAGTTGCCCCAGAAAGCGGAAACTATTGTGCCTTTGACGAACAAGGCAGAAACGGAGGTTGTTGCTATCTTGAAAAAGGTCAACGCTTTCCAGCAACTCAACACAGCGGAAGTTATTATATGAAAGAAAATTAAAAAATATCTCCACCATTTCGGTGGGGATATTTTTACTTCAAGCGTCCCATGCCAGGTGCTTCTGTTGACAAGTCGTGATTTTTTAAGCGTTGCTCCCAAAGTTGCCTTCCATAAAATCTGCTCTCTTTATCCTTAAGTCCCGTAAATCTAAGTGTCTGTTGACTTGCCATTTGCATGGGCGACCAATCTTCCTCAATAACATAACTATCTTCATAAATATCAAATCTCTTTTGCTCAATGTCGCCAGTGTATGGTTCAAAGTAACACGAATTTTCCTCTGGATGCCCTGAACTGCTTACAACTTTTCTAAGCACAGAACTATATTGTGGGCAATACAAAAGCCCAAGTTGTTTAAGAGGCAATTTGCTGACCATTCCTTGATCAAAAATTTGATTTGAAACATTATGCTCGTCCAAATAACTGTTTAGCATATCATTAAAGGTCTTGTATCTTCTTTCAAGTTTTGTTGGGTCTTTGTTAATTGGAGTTTGTGTAATGTCGCCGAAGAAACCCGAGCCATTGACAATTCGTTGTCTAACTGTTCGTTTGTGAACATGGCTATATCTCGTGTTTTCAGGCACAATTCCTTCTTGAATGAAATATACTGTTTCAGAGTCAATGTATCTATTCACTTCTTGATAATTTGGCTCAAAGTCCCATTTTTCAACTCTGATGTCGCATTTTTTGTTGCCTCTAAAGAAAACATCAAATCTTATTTCGCCTTGGGATTTGTCGCAAACTTCTTTTGGAAATACACTATTTTGGCAAAGAATAATCTGCCCGTCAACATTCATAATGCATCTTTGCGAATAAAACTTTGTGTTTTCAAATGCCCCCTTATTTTCTTGCCAAGGTTCAATAGGAAGTTTTGGAGCCTTTATCATGGCATCAAGAAGAACATTATTATGCATAAAAAGATAGTTTTCTTTTGCCAAAACATTTCTTGCGCTTGGAATGGAGCCAATGTAAAGATCATCTGAAACGCCATAATCTGTCAGTGCGTCTTCGTCAAAGCGTTCGCAAATTACATCTTGAGCAAGTTTGCAAAGGTTTCCAAAGCACACCCCAGAAGTCATAATTTGGTTTGCTCTATTTTGCCAAGCGGCGTTTTCCACAACTTTTCCTCTTACTTTCAAAAATGGTTCTTCTCTATATTTGCCATCTGTTCTTAAAATGTCAGAATATTTGTTTAACACACTTTGAAAGAACTCGGCGTCAGAAACTTTTAAATATGAGCGATATGTTTCTGGTGTAAATCTGACCTTAATTTCAGGTCTTTTGTATTCTTCGTCTTCTGAACTTTTATCATCTTCTTCAACACTTTCTTTCAAAACAACTTTCAATTTTCTTATCTTTGATTGTTGCTTGTCTTCCTCAGTAGGGGAATTTTCCACAACAAAACTCTGTTGTGTATTTTCTTCACTTTGATTGCTCTCGTCTGCTTGATAATCATTGTGCGCTTGGTGAATTTTCATCAGACGATTTTTTCTTTGCTTATAATGGAAGTCAAAGAGGAATTTTTCTTCATCAAAAAACACACCTCTTTCTTCGTCTTTCTCCTGTTCTTTTGTAAGGAAGCCTTCTTCGTCAAAGTTTTGTTCTTCGTCTTCTTCTATTTCATTTCTTTTAGATAAAAATCTTTTCTCGTTAAATGCAGGAGAATATTCTTCTTCCGTTAAAAATTTTTCTTCATTAAATCTTATTTTGTTATTGTCATCTTCTTTTGCAAGAAAGCTTTCTTCGTTAAAGTTAGTTTGCTCATGTTCTTTTGCAAGGAACTTTTCTTCATCAAATTGTTTAAACTTTCTTGCTATTCTATTATATCTTTCCATTTTCTTCACCCCTCTTATCTTTCATAACTATTTGGAATTTCACTTGCCATATCGCCCATTTCTTTACGTTTTTTCCAAAGCCTTCGAGCCAACCATTCACTACTTGAATCTCTCAACCCGTCAAACCTCAAGGACTGTTGGCTATCCTCTTGCATTGGCGACCAATCTTCTTCAATTTGGGTAGTATCTCTATCCACATCAAACCTTCTAGCACATCGTATTGTCACTGGGTCAAAGTATTCAGCAGATTCAACAGAAAGTGAACCTTCTTCTACCGCCCTTCGTGTTTTGGAATTGAATCTTGGACAAAGTGATAGCCCCAATTCTTTTAGTGGAATTGTCGCAATAAGGTCTTTATCCAGCGTTTTGCTTGAAATATTGTAGTTATCCATAAAGCAGTTGCACATGTCATCAAAACTGTTAAATTTTCTTTCCAGTTCATATGGCTCGTCGTTTATTGGAACAGGGATAACATCGCATGATTGCTTTGATCCAAATATCACTCGTTGTCTTAATGTTCGTCTGTGTATGTGGCTGTATTTTGTGTTGTCCATTACAATGCCTTTTATAAATGCCACGGACTTTGCGGGAAGGAAGACATTGTAATGTGTCCCACGTGGAAGATAGTCCCAACGCTCCACCCTAAATTGACCCTCTGCGAGTCCACGATAGAAGACGTCAAATTGAATACTGTTGCCTTTGTCACTTTCAGTCTTAAAAATTGTTGCAGTTGACGCCCCAAGGAGAATTTGTCCGTCAATGTTCATGATACATCTTTGAGATATCTTTCTTATATCCTCATTATCTTCAACAATTTTCCATTTTTCAACAGGAATTTTTGGAGCGTGCGTAATTGCTTTAAGAAAGTTATTGTCATGCATAAAAAGATACTGTTCGCTCAGTTCAGTTGTATTGATTTCCGGCATTGAGTTTTGTCTAAGATTTCCCGAAATGCCATATTCCGTTATTGCGTTTTCGCCAAATTTATTTTTGATTGCTTTATTTGCCAAATTTACAACTTTGTCAAAATATTTCTTCATCGAAAGCAATTTTAATGCACGATTTTGCCAAATTAGTGTTTCGGCATTGTTTTTGCCAAAGCCGCCTGGGTGAATATCAATAAGCGGACGAACTCTGTATAAATTTTCAGTATTTAGAATTTTGTTATATCTATCTATTATGCTTTCAAAGAAAATGTCATCGCCCAGTGTATTATTTATATCTGTGTATGCGCATGGGTCGCACTGCAATTTATCGCTCAATTTACCATCTTTTGTAAAAACACTGCTTGCAATGCTATATTTTTTTCTTCTTGCTGCTCGCTCATCAAATGAATCATTATTTAAGCGGTGTTCTTGAGAACTTTTTTCTATTTTTTGATTTTCTTTTGCAGAAAGTTCCCATTGACACATTTTACTATTGAAATTCTTATACAGTCTGCCCATTTTTCACCTCATTTTTATGTGTTTATGATAACCCACAACAAGCCCCTTGTCAATAGTCAAAATACACAAATAAACAACTAAAATATGTAATTATATTAGTATTTTTCATATAAAAGCCCTCAATTATCTTAAAACACAAAAAAACTCGGCAAATTCTGCAATTCCAGACATTCAAAAAGTTAGAAATGATATGGTGAGAAAAGCAATCAATATTTATTGGAATTTAAACTGAAATGTATATCTCAAAATGATTGTTAAATTTTTAATTTTCTGCTAAAATTTATTCGTTGGAGAGATTATGAATTGGCTTTTTGAAAAAACCGTTGTTATATCTGGGGCATCAAGTGGCTTGGGGCGAGAGATGTGTTATATTTTAGCACAAAAGCATCACTGCAAAATTGTGGGAATTGCAAGAAATGTTGAAAATTTACACAAAACACAAGAGAAGGTGCAAGCTCTTGGTGGAGAATTTGTCATGTATCCAATGGACGTGTCAAAGGAACAAAATTGGCTTGATTTTAAAGAATATCTTATAAAAAACGATATAAAAATTGATATTTTAATAAACTGTGCAGGGACAATGCCTCCTTTTGAACGCTTTTCAAACACCTTAAGTGACACATTTGAAAGAGTTTTCGCCACAAACTTTTTCTCTGTAACTTATGCAATAAGAACATTGCTACCACTTCTTATGCAATCAAAAAAACCAGCAATTGTAAACATTTCAAGTGCAGCAAGTCTTGGAATAATCCCAGGAACTGCCATATATTCTGCAAGCAAGTCAGCGCTTAGGTCATTTAGTGAAATTTTGCACAGCGAACTAAATAGAAAAGTTTATGTTGCGACAATAATGCCTGGGTTTGCAAAAACAAACTTGTTTTCTTCAAAAGACAACCTTCGTGACACAATTTGCGCAGAAGATAAAGCCGTTGTTGACAAGGTAAGTATGCCAGCAGACAAAATGGCAAGAAAAATTGTAAAAACAATAGAAAAGAGAAAAGCCCGTGCAATTTTAGGCTTTGACGCAAAACTGTTAAACTTCACTAACAAGCACACTCCTCAAAAATTTGGCAATTTGATTGGCAAAATTATGCAAAGAGCAAAACTCAAATCTTTTGAAAACGTCTTTGACAACAGTGCTAACAAAATTGAAAATGTATGTGAAACCAAATTAGATAAAACAAAAGAAGAAAGTGTTGATTCAAAACAATAAATGAATGTTTTTTATAGGGAAAAGTTAAAAATAACATAAAAAATCAAAGAGTAATATAAAAACTCATTATAATCGTTATAGTATTGATTATAAGCGAAATTTAGAAAATATAAATACATAAAATATATTTTAAAAAGAAAAGTGACAAATAGTTGCTAAAATTGTGAGTATAAGCGAAAAGCATGAAATATAAAGACGAAAAGGGAGATAAAACAAATGAAACTTAAAGTAACGAAAATTCAAAACAATTCAAACAGTTGTATTGTGTGTGGGCTGGGCAATGCTCTTGGGCTTCAAGCACATTTTTATGAAACGGAAGGTGACTATATTGTTGCCGTCTGCACTGGGAGAAATGAACATCAAAGTTATCCAAACAGAATGCACGGCGGGGTTATTTGTGCCTTGCTTGACGAAACAGTGGGGCGCGCCGTTCAAATTGCAAATCCAGATGTGTGGGGCGTAACGGGTGACCTTAAAATAAAATATAGAAAGCCTGTCCCTCTTGGGAAGAAAATATTTTGCGTTGGCAAAATAACTCGTGACACCTCAAGAATTTTTGTTGCAAAAGGTTTTGTGGAAGATGGGGAGGGAACACTTCTTGCAGAGTGTGAAGCGACATATTTCAAAGCCCCAGTTAATGTTATAACGGGAACGGACAACTTTGAAAAGACGGAATGGTTTCACGACCATGACGCCCCAAAATATGAGTTTTTTGACATAAAAAACCTAGCATTTTTTGACAAAAACGCCTAGTTTTTATTCGATTTTTGTATAAAAATATTCATTTTTTATATGAATTTTTGGTATATTTATGGGGTTTTTGAATGATTTTTAGCAA
>CAKVNA010000029.1 GCA_934776915.1 uncultured Clostridia bacterium | reverse complement strand
ATTCATGCCAGTTATTGGGTATTTTATTGGTCAGATTTTCGGTGGGTTTATACACAAATATGTTCCAATAATTGCACTCATAATTTTAGGTGTTTTGGGCGTTAAAATGCTTGCAGACGCCATAAAGAATAAAAACGAGCCTGAAAAGCTTGGGAAACTGACTTTATCTATGCTGATTTTGCAAGCCATTGCGACTTCTATTGACGCATTGTCCGTTGGAGTTACATTCGTAGGCTATACATTAAGTCACATGTTTTTTGTTACATCTCTCATTGGAATAGTTACATTTATTTTCACTTTTATTGGAGTGCAACTGGGCAAACGCTTTGGAACAATATTTGGCAAAGACGCTCAAATTGTTGGTGGACTTATACTTATACTAAACGGAATTGAAATATATGTAAGCAGCCTATTTTGATAACTTTACCCCCAAAAGCATTGATTTTCCCCCACTTTTGTGCTAAAATATAATGAATAATATGTGGGGGTGAATTATGGTTTCTAAAGAAAATTATTTCGCAAATGCGTCAAACAACATAATGAAAAATGAGGCTTATGTTGCGTCAAATGTGAAAAATTTTAAGAATCATTTTGTAAGACAATTTGAAATGAGAGATTTTGAGGCGGAAGCAAAGGCAAAAAAGGAAAATCAGATTGATTACGAAAAGCGAGAACTTGGAATGTTGTGTAAAAAACTTGATATTCCAACCCTGTCAAGAGAAAACTTTGTTGAACATATGAAACACATGATTTCAAATGCAATTTTTTGCGACAAAGCAAGAAGTATATACCGTTCTTCCCTTTCTGCCTATCAAAATGAAATGGAAATTCTCTGCGAAAAAGCCACAGAAAGAATGAAGGCTATTTCTGAAGCCACTGGAAAAGAAAAGTCCGAAGCAGAAAAGGTCAGATTTGAAGAAGCGTCAAACAATTTTGTCAATGCAAAAAGTGCAAGCCTCATGGCAAAAGACTTGCTCGAAGCCTATGACGAACTTCCAGACAATGAAAAGGATATTTATCTTTTAAATAAATTTATAAGAAGTGGCAATATGGAAGTTGACGAAAATGAAAAAATATCCTTTAACAATTTCTTGAAAAATCACCCTTACGCCTCAGTTCAATCTACGCCAGCCAAAACCGAAGCCCTTGAAGTTATCATGGAAAACCACGAAAAGAACAAAAAATCAAAACAACCTTCCCTCGTCGTCGAAGACTTTGAGGACATATACGAAGAAAGAGAGCGATAAGATAGTTAAAACAAATAAATCCGGACACAAGGTGTGTTCGGATTTATTTTGTTTTGGTGCGGATGAAGGGACTTGAACCCCCAAGGTTTCCCGCTAGATCCTAAGTCTAGTGCGTTTGCCAATTTCGCCACATCCGCTTGAGTGGAGTTTTGCTCCATAAATAAAAAAATGGTGATCCACCCGAGGTTCGAACTCGGGACCCCTTGATTAAAAGTCAAGTGCTCTACCGACTGAGCTAGTGAATCACGCTTTGGCTGGGGTGGCAGGATTTGAACCTACGGATGCAAGAGTCAAAGTCTTGTGCCTTACCCCTTGGCTACACCCCATTGATTAAGCCTTGGTCATTATATACTTTTTATTAAAAATAATCAAGTCTTTTTTCAAAATTTTTTAGGAAATTTTAAAAAAATTTATTATTGCCCTATTTTACAAGCAAAATGTGGCATAAACTTGCACGGAAATCAACCCCACCCACGACTTCCTATGCAAAATATACCACATTGAACGCTGTATGTCAACATATCAAAAGGATTTTATTTTCAATCTCGAGAAATTATTTCAATGGAAAAATAAATTAACAAAAAAAAAGACCGGTGCGGTCTGATTTTTTCTGGGGTGAAAGGTGGGACTTGAACCCACGGCCTCCAGAGCCACAATCTGGCGTTCTAGCCAACTGAACTACATCCACCATAAATGGTGTTCCAGGAGGGATTCGAACCCCCGACACCCGCCTTAGAAGGGCGGTGCTCTATCCAACTGAGCTACTGAAACACATGGAGCGGATGATGGGAATCGGACCCACGTAGCCAGCTTGGAAGGCTGGAACTCTACCATTGAGTTACATCCGCATGTTTTTTGCCTCGCTACCTGCATACTTTATCACAAAAAGAAATCTATGTCAACATTTTGTTCAAAAAAAATTGATTTGTTTTAAAAAATTTCATGAAATTTCCCTAACTTCCAAAAAACACTTGCATTTAAGACCATTTTGTAGCATAATATTTATGCTTTGGGGTGTAGCCAAGCGGTAAGGCTCTGGATTCTGACTCCAGCATGCGTAGGTTCGAATCCTGCCACCCCAGCCAAATAAAAATTCCCTACATTTGTAAGGAATTTTTTTATTTAAATTTATCTTACTGGTTCAAATGCTTCTTCTTGATTTTGAGAATTTAACAAAGCAAGTTTCATATCTGCAATTTGATTTTGAAGCAGGTTTATATGCAAAGAGAGGTTTCTTCTGAGATTGTTGAGTTGTGTTGTTTCTCTTTTGCATGCAACAATTCTGTTAAGTTCAAACTCAAGGTCTTGTTTTTGCATTTCCACGCAGCGGATTTGATCTGACAATGTGATATTCATTTTTTCACCTCCTAAATATATTTTATACCTATGCATTGTCCTTCAAATCAAATATATTGTCGAAGATTGCCGAATATTCACGAAAGCAAGCAATTTTTAAAAAAATGTGTTTGCTTTGAAGTCTGGGTCTATCGATTCTTCTTGATTTGAAGAAACTGGTTGCTCGTTTTGAGCGTTTTGTGCTTGTGCAACATATGAATTGTAATAAACAATATCATATGCTTTTTTAAGGTTGTTTGCCAAGATGTCTAGTTGATAGTCATCGTCAACCATTCTCACTCTGTAGTCAAGTGAGGCTCTGTATTCAATGGTCTTTATTGCGCTGTTTATAATTTCAAGGGCTTGTTCCATTGTTTGTGGTTCTTTTTCATTTGCACTTGTAATGTTTTCATTTTGGCTCATGATTTTTCCTCCTTATCTCTCTTGTGAGAGTTCTTTTGATTTTGGAACCATAACTTTAAGTTGTGTTTCAAGTTCTGCTTGTTCAATGTCAATTTGTTCAAGACGAATTTTGAGGTTTAGGATAATACTTTCTGCCGTTAGAACTCGTCTTTTTTGCCAATAGACAAATGGTGAATTCTCATCGATTATGTCTAGCATTTCCTTTGCATCATCAAGTTCGTTTTGCCAAGAAAAAATTTGATTTCCACATTCAATCTTTTCCTTGCCCAATTTCTCAAGATATTTTTCAAGTTTTTCTGTATAATTTTGCATTTCTGCCTCCTTACATTGTGAGTTCTGGCAAATCTATGTCTTCGTCTTCATATTCGCAATCTTGGTCATATCCCGCAATCAAAATTGCAAGGTCGGTCATGTCGTCATACGCTCTGCTATATGCTTCTGCTTTTATGCACGCTTCAACAACGCTACTTTGAGAAAACATAAGGTCCATATTGTATCTTGCTTTTTCAAACCAGTTTTCCTCTGACACATCAAAATATTTGCTTGCAACTTCCATCCAAAAGTCAAGTCTATCATCAATTATGGCGATTGCATTTTCAAGGTCTTGCAGAACGGAATTGTCCTTTTTGTATTCTTCCACCAACTTTTTAGAAAAATTCATTCTTTCATTGTCAAGTTGTATTTTATGGTCCCTTCCAATGTTCCTCAAATTTTCTTTCTCATTTGTTGCGTAGAAATCTGCAATAACCTCTTTGCGAGTTGTGTAATATTGCCCAACACCAACTGGCTCGCCCATAAAGATTTCTTCCGGTTTAATTCTTTTGTCTAAAAGATGTTCCTTGTTGTATGACAGTCTTCTCATATATAACTCCTTAGTAGCAAGCAAGATATTTGCTCACAAGTATGTATATATTTTACACATTTTTATAAATTTGTCAATATTTGAATTACATTTATGAAAAATCATCAGACATAGCACTCAAAAAAGACAAATAATGAATAATTACGCTCGCCTTGTAACAAACTATGGTTAAAGGGGGGAAAAAATGAGAATAGCAAACCTTATTGCATGGATAATTCTTCTTATCGGCGGTCTAAACTGGCTTTTGATTGGGGCTTTTTCATGGAATCTCGTAACAGCAATTTCTGGCAATATTACTTGGATTGCAAGAACTATTTATTGCCTTGTTGGTGCAAGTGCGATTTGGCTGTTTATCACACCAATTTGCACTGGTGGCAGAATTTCCATGTGGAATTTGGACTAAGAAAATATCCAGCAAAAAAATCTTCCTCCCGAAAGAGAAAGATTTTTTTGTTTTATAATTATAGCAATATGCAAATTATTCCGCCCTTGCCCTCGTTCACAATTCGGGTTAAGGTTTTTCTCATTTTCTTTTGTGCCTCAACTGGCATTGCAACAATCTTCTTATTAAGTCCTTCGTTTACAAGGCTATGCAAACTTCTTCCAAACATATTTGTTTCCCAAAGTCCCTTTGGATTGTTTTCAAACTCACTCAAAAGAGATTTTACAAGGTCTTCACTTTGTTGCTCAGATCCAACTATTGGGCTAATTTCCGTTTGGACATCAACTTTCATAATATGCAAACTTGGAGCGCTTGCTTTAAGTTTTACGCCATATCTTGAGCCTTGTTTTACAATCTCAGGTTCTTCCAAGGTCATTTCTTCCATTTTTGGACTGACAACGCCATAACCCGTTTCTTCAACTTGGCACAAAGCATCTTTTAGTTTGTCATATTCCTCTTTTGCGTGTGCAAGTTCCCTAATAAAAGCGACGAGCTCAAAGTCGTTTTTAATTTCTTGCCCACATTCTCTTGAAAGGACTTTGTAGAACAAGTCTGCTTTTGGCTTTATGTCAAGATATGCAATGCCTAGGTCTATTGACGCCAAAGATACTGGCTCAAAGTTGTCGCTTGCTTCAAAGATGTTTTTGGCGTGGTCAACTTCACCAATCTTATTTTTTCCGTCAACAAGCACTTTACTTTCAGTTACAATCTCTTGAATGAGGTCGTCTTCATATGGCAATGCTTGAAGCCATTTTGGCATGCGAACTCGAAGTGAATATAGTGGAAATTCTTGCAGAATGTTTGCAAAGATTTCGTCAATATCTTCGTCTTTGATGTTAACACAATCTGCTGGAACAACTGGAACATCATATTTCTTCTCAAGGCTTTGAACAAGATTTGCAGTCTGTTCTGTTTGAGGATTTTTGGTATTTAGGACAATGACAAATGGCTTTCCCGTTCTCTTAAGTTCCTTTATTGTTCTTTCTTCTGCTTCCACAAAATTATCTCTTTCAAGTTCACCAAAAGAGCCATCAGTTGTCATTACAACAGCAACCGTTGAATGGTCGGAAATAACTTTTCTTGTGCCGATTTCTGCTGCTTCTTCAAATGGAATAGGCTCGCTGTTCCAAGGAGTTTTTACAAGTCTTGGTTTGCCGTCCTCCACAAGTCCCTCTGCACCAGTCACCGCATATCCAACACAATCTACAAGGCGAATTTTCATTTGCACTTTGTCATTGACCACAATTTTCACTGCTTCCTTTGGAACAAACCTTGGTTGCGTGGTCATAATTGTTTTCCCGTCTGCACTTTGAGGCAATTCATCTACTGTGCGGGTTTTGTCAAAACTATCTTTGATATTTGGCAAGACCATTTTCTGCACAAAATTAGTTATGAAAGTTGACTTGCCGCATCTTACTGGCCCCACGACACCAAGGTATATGTCGCCGCCCGTTCTTGTAGCAATGTCTTCATAAATTTGATACGAATTCATATTTTCCTCCGAAACTCGATATACCAAAATATATGTGAAGAATTTGCCACTTATGCAACGATAACAAAAAAACTGTCAGAATTTGACAGCCTTTTTAATATGAACCCTTTTTCTTTCTGCTCTTTCCAAAACTCTTTTTAAAGTTCAATCTATTTTCCTTGCCCGTTAGCAGCCTAAATATATTCTGTCTGTGTGCAAACCAAACGAGGCAAAACATTGCAAAAAGAAGACAACTTAGGACAATGTTTCCGTCTTCACCCATAAGTCCCAAAAGATATGCCTCAACAATAGTCGCTATTGTAACAAACGAAAAGGACACAAGTGAACCATAATCAAACAACAAGAGAAACAGAAATCCGCCAATGAAAATTATAACACCCATAAGAGGATTGGCTGCACAGAAAATGCCAAACATTACAGCAGCACCTTTGCCGCCTTTGAAATAATAAAACACTGGGAAAATGTTGCCTACAAGAGCGGATAGCCCGCCTGTGAAAAGCCCAATGCAAGCCACTTGGTTGCTTGCCCCATTGCATGTTATTAGGTCATAAAAATTTCCGCCGAAAAGAAGATAACCGCAGATTGAAGGAATTACGCCTTTGAGCATATCAAGAAGCAGTGTCAAAAGTCCCATGGAAAATCCCAAGTTTCTAACCATGTTCATTGTTCCCGGGTTGCCGCTGCCCGCTTTTGATATGTCATAGTGTCTAAGTCTGCTTATTATCCTTGCAAAAAAGATGTTGCCCATAAGATATGACCCTACAATCAAAATCAAAAATTTCCACCATTCCATGTGTTATTCGTCCTTTTCTGACCTGTTTTTTACAATCAACTTAATTGGAGTTCCGGAATAATCAACCGCTTTCCTAAGAGTATTTTCCAAATATCTTAAATATGAAAAGTGCATTATGTCTTTATTATTTACAAAAATAACAAAATTAGGTGGGTTTATGCCAGTTTGAGTGGCGTATAAGATTTTAAGCCTTTGACCATTTTTGCTTGGTGGTTGCTTCATGTTGATTGCTTCTTGAACTATGTCATTGAGTTGCCCAGTCGAAATTCTTTTGCAAGCGTTTTTAAGCACAGTTTCAACAGTTTCCATAATTTTGCCAACTCGTTGCCCAGTTTTTACAGAAATGAATACTGGGATATAATAACTCATAAACTTCAAATCTTCGTCAAGTTTCTTTCTGAATTTGTTTATCGTTTTGTCATCTTTGTCCTCAATCAAATCCCATTTGTTAAGCACAATAACGCTAGGTTTATTTTGCTCATGCACAAAGCCTGCAACCTTTATGTCTTGCTCCGTTATGCCGTCATTAACATCAATCATAACTACAACAACATCTGCCCGTTTTATGGCCTCTATGGTTCTTAAAACGCTGTATCGTTCAATGGACGAAGGTTCAATGGCGTTCTTGCGTCTAAGCCCCGCTGTATCAATCAAAACATAATCTTTGCCGTTGTATCTAAATGGGCTATCAATGGCATCTCGTGTTGTTCCAGCGATGCTACTGACAACAAGTCTTTCCTCTCCCAAAAGTCTGTTTGTCAGACTACTTTTGCCCGCATTTGGTTTGCCCACAATGGCAATTTTAATTGCTTCGGTTGGAACGATAGTTGTGTCAACTTTCTCATTCAGACTTTCAACAATTTGGTCAAGCAGTTCACCAAGTCCCTTACCTTGTTCAGATGAAATTGGAAACACATGCTGAAAACCGAGTTCATAAAAGTCATACAAATTGTCAAGTTCAAAATTATCCATTTTGTTAACAACAAGCAAAATATCTTTCTTTGCTCTTTTCATAAGAAAATCTGCCACTTGTCTATCAGCATTTGTAAGACCTTCCTTCCCGTCAACAAAAAACAAAATAACACTTGCAAGGTCAATGGCAATTTGTGCTTGAGCAAGGATATTCTTCTCAATTTCACCTCGTTCCTCAAAATCTAGCCCACCAGTATCGACCAATGTAAAATAATTGCCGCACCATTCTGCGTCACCATAAATTCTATCTCTTGTAACGCCAGCGATGTCGTCAACAATGCTTATTCTTCTGCCACAAATCTTGTTGAAAAAAGTGCTTTTGCCCACATTAGGTCTGCCGACCACTGCAACTAAAGGTTTCATCTGATACTCCCCATTTTACTTTGATAGTGTATCACACAAAAAACTTTTAATCAATCAAAACATTATATTAGGCGAAAAATTTTTATAAATTCTCTTTACTTGTTGCAATTATGGCTGCAACCATTGCAACTTCCACAACACATTGCCGCCGCAAAACCCTTCGACTTTATCTTCCTTCTTGTATAAACAAAAAGCCAAATAACAAGCAAAACAGCCCCAAAACCAATCAAAATCTGTGCCAGAAGAGTGTTTGAGAATATATTATAAATCAAAAAACAAATTGCATACGCCGCTGCAAATTGAGTCAAACAAGAAACAAATGTCCACTTTCGACCAATTTCTTTCCGCATGACGGCAATGGTGGAGATGCAAGGAAGATATAACAAGCTAAATACCATCATGATAACCGCTGTAAGAGGAGAGAAGCCTATTGCAAAGCCAGAAGTTAAGAAACTTACACCCAAAGTCTTGTCAAAGTCACTTGTTGTAGGAATTTTATTAACAATAGCCATTGTGCCAACAACCATTTCCTTTGCCATTATCCCAACGAGCAAACTTACAGCAATTCCCCAGTTGCCAAGACCGATTGGTCGGAGCAAAACCGCAAGATATTCCCCAACAATTTCCAGCATACTACGCCCAGACCGAACGGTCGGTATGTATTCAAATTTAAATGTAAAGTTCTGCATTATCCAAACAATTACACTAAATGAGAGCAAGATTGTTGCAACTTTTGTAACAAACATTTTACAATTTTGATAAATTACACTTACAATTCGTCTAAAATCAGGAAATCTATATGG
>CAKVNA010000028.1 GCA_934776915.1 uncultured Clostridia bacterium | reverse complement strand
CTTTGTGCATGATAATCAAATTTTGCAAATTTGATATAAAAAATCTCAGCCATAAATTGACTGAGATTTTTTGGCAGAGAGGGTGGGATTCGAACCCACGTGAGATTGCTCCCTAACTGATTTCGAGTCAGCCCCGTTATGACCACTTCGATACCTCTCCATATTTTTTTTATTTCGTAAGTTTTTGGGTTTTGCAAGTTGGTTTTTGTTGAGTTTGCAAGTCAATTAAAATTTTTTCTTCATGCAAATGCTAGGCTTATATATGTTGGGATATATAATCTTTTGCCCTTAATTTTCCGCTTGTATTCTCTTTTCCAACACCCATAATATACAACATTTGGGTAAAGATTGCAACAAATTTTTGACTATGCGCCATTTTTCTTTCAAAGAGAGTGTTTATTAAATTGACATAGGTTATGAGAAGTGTTAAAATGAGTTGTTATAAGATTATCACTATCATATGAAGTTGCATAAGATAGTTTGGAGGATATATGCTACCATTTGAAACAAGTAAAAGTTTTGTTAGGCTTACTCAAAACATTCAGATGTTTTTCAAAAATTTCGATTCAAAGTTGGAGCGGGAAGTCTTTTCGTTGAAGTTTAAAATTTTGCTTTGTATTTTAGAAAACAAACAGATTTCGCCTACAAAACTAGTAGAATTTTTGGGGCTGGCAAAATCTAATGTTGCAAAGTTTTGCAAAGAGCTGGAAGACGAGAACAAGATTTGTTCGGTAGGTGACGAAAATGACAGGCGGGGAAAGTATTACTCACTTACAAAAGGCGGGGAAAAATATGTTTATTCGTGTTTAACTTCACTTGAAAAAGCACTGGGAAAACTTTCTGAATCTGACCTTAACGAAGTGATTTCTGCTGTGGACTTTTTAAACAAAATTTTACCTTCAAAGGGAGAAGAAAATGCTTAAATTATTTAATTCATTAACAAACAAAAAACAGGAATTTGTGTCAATTACACCAGGCCTTGTAAAGATGTATTCTTGCGGGCCAACGGTTTATTCTTATCAACACATTGGCAATATGAGAGCATACATTTTTATGGACTCATTAAGACGCACCCTTAAATACAACGGCTACAAAATTTTGGGTGTTATGAATGTGACTGATGTGGGGCACTTGACCAGTGATGAGGACAACGGTGACGACAAAATGGAACTTGCGGCAAAAAAAGAACAAAAAAGTCCTTATGAAATTGCAAAATTTTATGCGGATAAGTTTTTTGCTGACTTAAAACTTTTAAATGTTGATACTCCAGAACATATCACCTATGCCACACAATATATCCCTCAAATGATAGAGTTTGTCAAAGGGCTTGAGGCAAAAGGTTATACATACAGAACAAGTGACGGAATATATTTTGATGTGCAAAAGTTTTCGGGTTATGGACAATTAAGTGCAAAAGACTTAAGCAAAACGGGCAACGCACGAATTGAGGAAAATTTGGAAAAACATCACCCATTTGACTTTGCTCTTTGGAAATTTGTGCCAGATAATCACATTATGAAATGGGATAGTCCATGGGGTGTCGGTTGCCCTGGGTGGCACATTGAATGTTCAAGCATGGGGCGAGATATTTTGGGCGACCGCTTTGACATTCACACTGGTGGCATAGACCATAAAACTGTTCACCATGAGGACGAAATTGCACAAAATGACGCATTGGCTGGGCATAGAGTTGTAAATTTCTGGATGCACAACGAATTTTTGGCAGTTGACGGTGGAAAAATGAGCAAAAGTCTTGGCAATGTTTGGACAATAAAAGACTTGTCCGACCGAGGCTTTGAGCCACTTGATTTTAAATATTTCTGCCTAAACACACATTATAGCAAAAAATTGAATTTTACCTTTGACGCACTTAAAGCAAGTGCTTTGGGTTATAACAACTTAAGATCTCTCGTGGCAAGTCACAAAAATGGCGAAAACAAAATTGAAGACGAAAAAATAAAAAATTATAGCGAACAATTTTTAAATGCAATAAATGACGACCTAAATTTTCCACTTGCAATAGGTGTTTTGTGGACAATGCTCCGAAATGAGCCAAAATCTTCCCAAATTTTTGACTTGGTGCAAAAGTTTGATAAAGCTTTGGGACTAAATCTTAATGGTGAAGAAAAAGTAAAAGAGGAAATTCCACAAGAAATTGACGAACTTGCAAAGACAAGGTGGCAAGCAAGACTTGAAAAAAATTGGGCAGAAAGCGACCGCTTGCGTGATGAAATTTCAAAACTTGGATACATTGTGCGTGACGGCAAAGACGGCTATACGCTTGAGAAAAAATAGGAGGGGAACATGGCTGAAACTAAAAAGAATGTAAAAAACAAGGTTGGTGTGATAAAAAGGGCAAAGGAAACCTTGCACAAAAAAACTGTAAAACCAGCGACAAAATCAGAAAATAAGAGTGAAGAAAAAGAAGTTTTAACTCCACTTGTCGCTGAAAAGCCACTTGCCTTTGATGAAACTGCTCAAAAAGTGGAAATTCAACAAGAAAACAATGAAAATGAGGCGGTTATCTTTGAAAGCGAACAAGATAACAATAAAAAAGACTTGAAAACCACTGAAAATGAAGTTGAAAATGGTGAAGTCGAAGACAACTATGGCAGAGAACCAGAAGAAATTTCTGAGCAAAAAGAAGATTTAGTGGAAGAAAAAGTGGCTGAGAATATTGATGAACAAAATTCTTTGAGTGAAGAAAATGTTTCTGAAAAGAAAGAAGAAACAGTTTTAAAACTTGACGAAAAGAACGAAGTCGAGAAAGACCAAAATCTGACTTCGCTTGAAAAAGTTGTCGCAAGACAAAGAGCTTTTTATGCAACAAACAAAACTCTTGATATAAACTTCCGCCTGCTTCAACTTAAAAGACTTAGACTGCAAATTAAGGCATATTATGACCAAATTTGTTCAGCATTTAGAACAGACTTAAACAAACTTGAGTTTGATGTGGTGCTGACTGAACTTGGGCTTGTGATGAAAGAAATAAACTACATGATTGCAAATCTTGTAAGTTTGACTAAGCCAAAACGAGTTCGCACATCGTTTGCAAATTTTCCTTCAAAAGGCTATGTTTTGCATGACCCATATGGCGTAACTCTTATTGCTTCGCCTTGGAATTATCCCCTTCAACTGACACTCATTCCACTTATTGGGGCTTTGGCTGGCGGAAACACTGCTATAATAAAACCTTCAAGAAACACCCCAAACATAACAAAAGTTATTAAAAAAATGTTAAGCATTTTTGATGAAGATTATGTTTATGTGGTGACAAAAGAAGAGGAAATTGAAAGCATTTTTGACACAAAATTTGACTTTATTTTCTACACAGGCTCGCCAAAAATGGCACGAGAACTGGCAGAAAAACAAGCAAAATATCTCACTCCAATGATTTTGGAACTGGGTGGCAAAAGCCCTTGCATTGTTGACAAAGATGCAAACATTGACTTAAGTGCAAAGAGAATTGTATGGGGAAAATTTTTGAACGCAGGGCAAACATGTGTTGCTCCAGATTATGTTTTGGTGCACAGTGACATTAAGGACAAGTTTGTTGAAAGTGCAAAAAAATGGGTCAAAAAGTTTTATTATGAACACCATTTGGGTGCAGAAAAAGACGAATTTTTGACAACTTTTGTAAAAGTTTGTAAGAAAAGTGATGTGACAAGGCTTCAAAATTTTATAAAAAATGGCAATGTTGAGTGCGGAGGCAAAACTCATGGACAAATTATCGAGCCAACAATTTTGAGCGATGTTTCGTGGAATGACGAAATTATGCAAGAAGAAGTTTTTGGGCCAGTTATGCCAGTTTTGACTTTTGACGACCTTGACGAAGTGATTGAAAAGTTTAGAAATATGGACAAACCTTTGGCACTTTATCACTTTGGAAAAGACAAAGATTGCATTGCAAAAATAAAATCTCAAGTGGCATTTGGCGGCGGGTGCATTAACGACACAATCATGCACTTAAGTGAAGAAAAGTTGCCCTTTGGCGGTGTTGGATATAGTGGCATGGGGAATTATCACGGGGCAAAAACTTTTTATGCCTTTACTCGTGAAAAATCTGTGCTTGAAAAAGGTCTGTGGCTTGACATAAATTTGCGTTATCCACAAGGAACTCCAAGAAAAATTAAGAAAGTTAAAAAATATTTTAAGATTTAAATCGTTTGTAGAATTACATAATTTAAAACATAAAAAAAATAAAAAGTTGGAAGATAGTTGTGGCTTTTAAATAATGACTAAAAACAAACTTTAATATGCAAAAAGGAGAATGGGAATGGATAGTTTTGAAGATAGAACAAAGCTTGTTATGGGCGAAGAATATGATAAAATTAAAAAGGCAAATATTGCTGTTTTGGGTGCTGGCGGTGTTGGTGGCTATGTTATTGAGATGCTTGCAAGATTGGGCGTTGGAAATATTACAGTTGTTGATTTTGACAAGTTTGACCTAACAAATATCAACAGGCAAGTGTTGTCTTTAATTTCAAATGTTGGGCAAAAGAAATGTGAAGTGGCAAAGCAAAGAATTTTAAGCATAAATCCAAACTGCAATGTAACTGCCATCTGCGAAAAAATCTCTGGTGACAACATAAGCAAAGTTCTTCTTGGAGATTATGATTATGTTATTGATGCCATTGACGATATAATGGCAAAAGTGGAGATTATCAAATTTTGCCATGAAAACAACATTCCACTTGTTTGCGCAATGGGCACAGGAAACAGGGCAAAAATGCCTCACTTTGTTGTGGAAAATCTTTGGAAAACAAGTTATGACGGGTTGGCAAGAAAACTGAGAAATGAACTTAAAAAAGACAATTTTACTGCCCCAGTTGAAGTGTGTTATACAAAGGAACAAACAGAAAAAACGGGAGCTCTTGGAAGCGTTGTATATTATCCACTGATGTGTGCTGGCGTTATGGTAAGTTTTGTTTCAAACAAAATTCTTGAAAAATAACACTGGTATTTTAGGAAAAAATTAAGCAAGACTAAAAATCTAAAAAAAATGAAAATTTTTGATATTTAAAATAAAAAAAATTGAAAAACAAAACGGGAGAAGGCATGTTTAACGAATTGACGGAAAATGATATTAAGCAAATGCAAGAGGAAATTGACCACAGGATAAATGTAATAAGGCCACAAATTTCGCAAGCAATTATTGAAGCCAAAGCGCATGGCGACCTAAGTGAAAATGCAGAATATCATGCAGCTCGTGCACAAAAAGGCAGGAACGAAAGCAGAATTGAATATTTAAAAGCTATGATAAAAACAGCAAAAATTATTAAACTTGACCCAACAAGTGATGAAGTTGGAATGTTTGACAAGGTGACGGTGTTTTTTGAGGACGAGGGCGAGGAGGAAGTTATTCAACTTTCCACCACCATGCGAAATGACGCTTCAAAGGGTGTTATCAGCAAAGAATCTCCCTTTGGACAAGCCATTTTGGGCAAAAAAGTTGGCGATAGAGTGAATATAAAGGTGTCAGATAGTTATTCATATTTTGTTAAAATATTAAAAATAGAAAAGGCAACTTCGGACAATGTTGATTTGCCAATTTTATAAAAATATTTTAATCTTTGCGGACAAATATTGTTCACAAAAAAAAACAGAGGGAATACACAAAAGTTATCTACAAAAAAACAAAAATTGTGGATAACTTGAAAACATAAACAGATACAATGGGGGAAATGTATGGACATTTTTGAACAAGTGGCGGACAAAGTTAGGGGAATTGTTGCAAGCAAAATTGGGGACGGATACACCCAAAATGAAAGACTGCAAATGGCGTTAAGATTTTCCATTCCACCACAAGAAACTGGTTGTGACTATTCCACCAATGCAGCCATGGTGTTTGCAAAAGTCAGCGGGAAAAAACCAAATGACCTTGCAAAAGAACTAGCAGACGAGATAGAAAAATTAGATGAAATTGCAAGTGTTCAAGTGGTGGGCGGATATATAAATCTTGTGTTCACAAAAGAAATTTGGGAACAATTTTTGGCAATCATAGTTTGTGAGAATGAACACTTTGGTGACGGCAAGAAAAAGGAAAAAGTGCTTTTGGAATTTGTTTCTGCAAATCCAACAGGGCCACTTCATGTGGGGCATTGCCGTGGAGCAATTTTGGGCTTGGCTCTTTCAAAACTTATGAGCAAAGCGGGCTATTCCGTCACAAAAGAATATTATGTAAACGACTATGGTGTTCAAATTGGAACACTTTTAAAATCTATTCAATTTAGATATGAGCAATGCTTTGGCCTTCACAAAAACAAGAGTGTGCCAGAAGGGTGCTACCCTGGTGACTATCTTGTATATTTTGCCAAACTTCTTGCAAAAAAATATGGGAACAAGTTTGTTGGGCTTAGTGAAGAAGAATTTTACAAACAACTTAAAACTGAATGTGTTGAGGGTATGCTTGAAATTATTAAGTCTGACCTAAAACTTTTGGGGTTGGAATTTGACAACTTTGCTTCTGAAACAAAACTTGTGGAAGAAAAGAAAGTTGAAGAAGTGCTTGATATGTTGGAGCATAAATTTGTAACTATAACTGACGAAAATGGGGAACAAAAGAAGGAAAGCCTTGTGTATAAAGGCAAACTTTCTGCACCTGTTGGTGGCAGTGCAAACGAAGAAGAACAAGAGGAGTCAAAATATTCAGATTTGCCTCAAACATTGTTCCGTTCCACTGCTTTTGGAGATGACAAAGACAGAGTTGTTGCCCGTCCAGATGGCACAACAACATATTTTGCCTCGGACATTGCCTATCACAAAGATAAGTTTGATAGGGGATACAACTACATGATTAACATCTTGGGCGCAGACCATGGCGGATATGTAAAAAGAATAACAAGCGCTGTGGAAGCTGTGTCAGACGGCAAGGCAAAATTGCAAGTTTTGCTTTGCCAAATGGTCGCACTCGAAAAGAATGGCGAACCTTTTAAGATGTCAAAGAGAAAGGGAACTTTTGTGCTTTTGAGTGATGTGGCAAAGGAAATAAATATTGACGAACTTAAACTTTTCATGCTTTCAAAAAGTGCCGAAACTCAAATGACTTTTGACCTTGTAAAAATTAAGGAAAAGTCAAAAGATAACATTGTTTATTACATTCAATATGCCTATGTGCGTGCAAATTCTGCACTCAGAAATTTCAAGCAAAAGTTTGGCTATGATTATGAATTTTCTTCAAACGACCTAAAAGGCATTATGGAAAACCCATCAAAGCAAACAAAGGAAATTGTTGTTTTTCTTGCCAAATATCCACAAGTGATTGAGATGTCTGCCTTTAAGCATTCTCCACATATGATTGTTGACTATGTAAAGGAACTTGCGTCACTTTTCCACTCGCTTTGGAGTGCAGATGACAAACTTATTGACACAGAAAATTTGTCTTACAGCAAAACAAATATGGCTCTTGTAACTTGTGTCAAGACGGTTATCAAAAATGCCCTTGAGTGCATATCAGTTGGCACTCCAGATAAAATGTGAAAAGCGAGAGAAAAATGATTAAAAATAAAAAAATTTTGGTGATAACAACCACAGATAATATGATTTGGCAATTTCTTATTCCACATATTCAATTTTTGAAACAATACAATGGAGTGGAATGTGTTTGTTCAAAAACAGGTTTTTGGTTTGATGAACTGAAAGACAAATACAACCTTACAATGCACGAAATAGATTTTGCAAGAAATCCCTTTAAAGTTCGCAATATAAAAGCATACAAAGCCCTTTGCAAACTCCAAAAGGAAAGAAAGTTTGACCTTGTTTATTCGCAACAACCAGTTGGTGGACTTATGGGCAGACTGCTTGCAAAAAAGTTTAAACTTCCATGCTTCTACACCGCCCATGGCTTCGCTTTTTTGAAGGGGGGCAGCAGGCTTAAAAATTTTGTCTTTCGCAATGTGGAAAAACACCTTGCCAAATACACCAATGTCCTAATTACAATAAATGACGAAGACTATGTCGCTTGCCAAAAGTGGAAAGCAAAAAAGAAATATAAAATTTCTGGCATTGGAGTGAGTGGGGACAAAGTGACAAAAGCTCTTCCAAGGGATAAGGCTAGGGAAAGTTTGGGGATAAAAGACGAATTTGTCATTCTTACAGTGTCGGAATTTACAAAAAATAAAAACTATCCTGTTATGCTTAAAACCATTGCCAACTTAAAGGATAAAAACATAAAATATTTCATTTGTGGTACGGGAAGTGAAATGGAAAATATGAAAAAACTCTCTCACGAACTCGGGCTTGATGATGTTGTTAAATTTATGGGCTATGTGAAAAATGTGCCGGATATTATGAGCGCAAGTGACGTATTTTTAACCGCTTCTCATAGAGAGGGGCTTGCACTATCCGTAATTGAAGCCATGAACTTTGCGTTGCCTATTGTTGGAAGCAATGTAAGGGGTGTAAGAGATTTGATAGAAAACGGAGAAAACGGTTTTCTGTGTGATGACAACGATATATCCGCCTTCACTTCTGCTCTTGAAAAGTTGCTAAATGACAAAGAGTTAAGAGAAAAACTAGGGAAAAAAAGTCTGGAAAAATCAAAGCAATATTCACTAGAAAATGTTCAAAAAGAACTGGAAGATATCTACAACGAATATCAAAAAGATTGAAAAAATCTGCAAACAAAAAATTCAAAATATAGACAATTACAATTAGTAGTTTGTTGAAAAGTCTTAACAAAATAATATTTCAAAACATAGTTAATCATAATCAATAGCAATTATTGAAGATTCTTATCAAAAATAGAATTTTAAATATAGATAAATATATCAAAAACAAAGATAATTATATCTAATACAAAAGTATTAAAACAACCCCCACCAAAACAAGTGAGGGTTTTTTGTTTTAATCAATTTTTAATATAAATTTTCAAACTTTTTCACGCCTTTTGTTTCAAGAAGGACAAACTCAATGACAGTTAATGCAAGGATAAGCCCACAGACTATGTAGAAATATACACCAGCGGAAATAATGCTTGCAAAGGCAAAATATAGTCCTGCAAGGATGCCAACAAATACCCAGCCACCAAACATACTCAAAAAGACGGGCAAACTTTGTT
Organism: uncultured Clostridia bacterium; assembly: GCA_934776915.1. Lineage (GTDB taxonomy): Bacteria > Bacillota > Clostridia > Christensenellales > UBA1242 > UBA7862. Next base: position 186 of record CAKVNA010000028.1, on the reverse strand, counting down.
TTACAACTGCTGTTTCGTTGACCCAGTTGAAGTTGGCGTGATTTAGATTTAATAAAAGCCCAAAAAGGGCAAAGGCAACAACCGCCAAACACCCTGCCAAACAAACAAAAACACTTTGCAAGACGGATAGTTTTAATATTATGCTTGCGACAATGGTTGTAAGAAGCATGAAGGGAAGTGTTATTG
>CAKVNA010000027.1 GCA_934776915.1 uncultured Clostridia bacterium | reverse complement strand
TTGGTCAAAAATTGGTCAAAAATTGGTCAAAAATTGGTCAAAAATTGGTCAAAAATTGGTCAAAAATTGGTCAAAAAAACACAAAAAAATATAAAAAAAATACTAAAAAAGAGGTTTGAAAGATGACAAAAAAAGCAACTGGAAAGACAATGGAAACAAAAAAATTCAAAGAAAATAGCCTTGTTTTTGTAGCAAAACTTGTGGGATATTTTGGGCTTTTTTATCTATTTTCAAAGGCAAAAATTATGGGAAAACTTGACCCTTGTTTTTATGGGATTTTTTTGGGACTATGTTTTGTTGGGGAAAATCCTTTTTGTCTTGTGCCAAGTTTTTTCTTTGCAAATGCAATATCAAAAGGTGGGGCAAGTGGGCTTGTGTTTTCCATAATTTGCAGTGCCAGTGGAAGTGTTGTTTCTTATCTTTTTAAAAGAAAATACAAGCGAGTGCCAAACTATCTTGCAACTATTATATCCTGTGTTTTGGGAGTGTGTTACATATATCTCAATGCTTCCAGTTGGAGCAATGTGTATTATTGTCTGACTGATGTTATGCTTAACACATTGTTTATGTTTTGTGTGCTAAATTTTATAAAAATAATTTCTGCAAGGAAGCTTAATTTCAACCTAAATGTTGACGAAATTGTGTGTGGCTCGCTTGTGTTGGCAATGATATTTTGTGCTTTGCAAAATGTAAATAGTTATAGTTTTGACATTGTGAAATTTGCAGGTTTTATGCTGATTTTATTTGCCACAAGTGTTGCTCCAAGTTCGTTTGCGGTGGTGATGTCTGTTGTTATGGGGCTGGGGTGCTTTCTTTCTGCTGGACAACTGGAATATACAACTCTTTTTTGCATAACGGCGGTGTTTTGTTATGTGTTCAAAAAGCAAAATAAGGTGTTCAGCGTTATAGCCCTTTTGTGCGTTGATGTGTCGCTGGGACTTTTCTTGCATTTGTTTGGCGAATACAATGTTTGGAGCATTGTTTCAAGTGTTTCGGCGGGGGTTGTTTTTCTTGCAGTGCCAAGTGGAATTTTGGCAAAGTGTAGTGCAAAAATGTTTGTAAGAAAAGAGGAAAATACTCTTAAAAACATGCTCAATCAGAACAAACTTCAAACAAGCAAAAAACTACTTTGGACAGCAGAAGTGTTTTATGAAATGGACAAGAGTTTTAGAAACATGGTCAAAGGCTCACTTGACAAAAAAAGTGCTAAAGAAATGATTGCAAATGAACTTATACGAAATAATTGTGACAGTTGTCCACAACGGTCTAGGTGTCTAAAAGGCTTTTCGGGGGAACATAAAAAAGTTTTTGACTCGCTTACAAATTCGGGCTTTGAAAAGGGCAAAGTGGGACTTATTGACTTTCCAAGTTTTCTTACCAATCGCTGTAGCAAACTCAACCAAATTGTGACGGGGCTTAATAGTCTTTTGGAAGATTATAGGTCTTATGCAAAACTCAATCAAGACTTGGACAGCAGTAAACTTCTTATTGCAGAGCAATTAAAGGGCATTTCAAATGTTCTTACAAACTTGTCAAAAGAATCAAAAGAAACAGTTTGCATGGATACAAAATTTGAAAAACAAATTATGGAAACTTTGACCTACAACGACATTGTGCCAAGCGAAGTTGTGTGCTTTGAAAAGGACGAAAAGACAACAATCGTGTCTATGATTTTGCGTGCTGTAGATTTTGACAACGAAAAGATTGCAAAGATATTAAGTTCAATCTTTCCAAGCAAAATGGTGCTTGATGAGGTGCTTCCAAGCGAAGAAAGTTTGCTTACATATGTTTCCTACAAAACGGCTCCAACCTATGATATGGCAGTGGGCATTGCAAGTGCAACAAAGGGCGGAAATGTAACAAGTGGGGACACTCATTCATTAACAAAATTGGGTGGCGAAAAATTTATGCTTGCCATTTGTGACGGCATGGGGTCGGGGGAAAAAGCCCATAGAAAAAGTGAAACTTCAATAAATATAATTGAAAACTTTTATAAGGCGGGATATGATGACCAAACAATTTTGTCAAGCGTAAATAATCTTTTGAACCTTGACGGAGATAATGTTTTTTCTGCCCTTGATGTGAGTGTTGTTGACCTTAAAAATGGTGAAGCAGATTTTATAAAGCAAGGGGCAACTGTGGGCTTTATAAAGGGAGCAGAGGGCGTGAGCAAAATTGAAAGCAACAGTTTGCCACTTGGAGTGCTTGATGAAGTGACACCACGAGTAACAAAAACGGTTTTAAGTCCAGAAGATTATGTTGTGATGTTGAGTGATGGGGTTGTGGATAGTCTTGGTGAAGAAAAGGTTGTAGAATTTTTGCAAAATACAAAAGCAAAAGGGGCTCAAGAAATGGCAGACAATCTTTTGACTTATGCAAAGAAAGTCCAAAAAAATTATCCCCAAGACGACATGACCGTTCTTGTAGGAAAGTTATTTTACTCTTACGCATAATATGGAAGAAAATAAGCATTTTTTTCTTTTTAATACATCTACAAGGGAACACGAGAAAATATGTTTTTGATATTCTTTACACAAGAAGGCAAGAGAAAATATATACTTTTTTCTTGATATCCCCTCGCCCAGTCGGGCGAGGGGGTATCTCTCTTATAGCCTCCCCTAGAGAGGGGAGGTCTGGAGGGGTGGACTTGTTTTCTTTTCAAGATTTATTTTTTTTGAAAAAAGTCTGTTTTTTCTTTAAGAAATATATTTTTTATATGAAATCGCATATAAAAACAATAAATTTCTAAAATTTTTTGCATATAACTATTGAATTTATTTAATTTTTGAGTTATACTTGCAATCATGGAAAAAGAAGTTTACGAAGTTATTAAAAAAACAAAAATGTTTCATGCGGGAGATGTTGTGGGGGTTGCCGTTTCGGGCGGTGCAGACTCCATGGCTCTTTTGCACTTCTTGTTTGAAAACAAGGATAATTTGGATATAAGCGTTATGGCAATCACTGTTGACCATATGCTCCGTGGCGAAAAATCTATGGGTGACGCACTGTTTGTAAGGACTTGGTGCAAGGAACATGGGATTCCTTGTCTTGTTTTTACTGTTGATGCAGGAAGAATTGCAAGCGAAAGAAGCATTGGAATTGAAGACGGTGCAAGACAAGCAAGATATGAAGTGTTTGAAAGACTTTTGAAAGAAAACAAGGTTGACAAAATTGCTCTTGCTCACCACAGAGGCGACCAAGCAGAAACAATCCTTATGCACATTTTGCGTGGGGCAGGGCTAAGCGGGGCTGGCGGCATGGAATATGTTAGAAACAATTATGTCAGACCTTTCCTTGACATTTCAAAAGACGATATTGTGCGTTATTGCGGAACAAACTTTGTAGAATATGTGGAAGATGAAACAAATAGTGACATCACCTACAACAGAAATTATCTTAGAAATGTTGTCATTCCAGAACTTAAAAAGCGTTGGGAAGGGGCAGAAAATAACATTGTTCAATTTGGCAAAAGTTGCAGAGAGGACAACGAATATATTTTAAGCCACACAAGCCATGACGGAATTATCATTATGGGCGACATGGCAAAAGTGCCACTTATCTATTTTCACTATGCAAAAAGTGTTTCTTCAAGAATTGTCTTTGATGCACTTTCAAAAATCAATGTTACAAAAGATATTGAAAGAAAACATATTGATATGATTTTTGACCTAGCAGAAAGCGAAAACGGCAAGAAAATAAATCTTCCAAACGGTCTTGTCGCTCAAAGAGAATATGACTACATTACTCTTTACAAAACTCAAAAGAAAATTATTTCTGAAGTGTTTGCACTTAAAACTGGCAAGACCGACTTTGCGGGCATTTATGAAATTTCTGTAAAACGCACAAATAAACTTGAACCAAGAGAAAACGCCCTTATGATTGACGCCAAAAAAGTGCCAGAAAATGCAGTTTGGCGTGTTAGAAAAGCGGGGGATAGCTTTACAAAATTTGGCGGTGGAACAAAGACGCTCAAAAATTATCTTATCGACAAGAAAATTCCACTTCGAGTAAGAGAAACTTTGCCTGTTCTTGCAAGCGGGAATGAAATCTTGTGCATTTTGGGGGTTGAAATTAGTGACAAAGTTAAACTCGACGAAGAAACAAAGTTTGCTTATGTTATATCCGGCAAGGCAATTCCAAACAAAAAATAAAGCATAAAAAGTTATCAACAAAACAAAAATTTTATAATATTCATGCTTATGCATAAAGCAAAACAGAAAATAGACGAAAATTGCATAAGAGTTTGAATTTTTAATCAATTTGGTGAATAAATACACAGTTATACACAAAAGTTATCCACTTATCCACAATTTTATGTTACAAACATTGTCCAATGTGACAATATTTTCCTTATTTTGACATATATTGTGCCTGCTTGGTGGATAATTTTTTTTATCATTTGCATACTACATTTATGGATACTTTGACCTCTGCCGAAAGGGCAGAAAAATTTAAAAATATAAATTGTCAAAACGAAGATGTTATTATAAAAACAATTTCTGTTGGTGGCAAGGATATGTCACTTGTTTTTATTGACGAAATTGCAAACCAGCAAGAGATAAATAAGAGCATTGTTGAGCCATTGTCACTTTATAAGGGCAAAAATTTTTCACTTGAAGAATTGCAAAATTCAGTTGTGTTTCTTTGCAATGGAGAAATTTTGCCAGAAAGTGATGCCCTTGAAAAAATGTTTAGAGGTTTTGCAATTCTGTTTGTTGATGGAGAAGAAAAAACTCTGTGTTTTAATACAGTTTTTTATGAAGGGCGAAGTGTTGAAGAGCCTCCAACCTCCACTGTTATAAGTGGGCCACGAGAGGGCTTTACAGAAGTGTTGCGCACAAATGTTGCTTTGATTAGAAAGAGATGTCCATCAAAAAACTTAAAGATTGAAGAAATTGTTTTGGGAAAGAGAACTAAAACAAGAATAAATTTGATATATTTTTGTGACATTGCAAAAGATGAGGTTGTAAGGGAAATAAAGGACAAACTAAACTCCGTTGAAATTGATGGTGTGATTGATAGTTATTATGTAACAAAACTTTTGGAAGATAGACCAAACTCCATTTTTAATCAAGTGGGGAATTGCGAAAAACCTGATGTTGCGTGTGCCAAACTTCTTGAAGGGCGAGTTGTTATTCTTGTTGACGGAACTCCCGTTGCTCTTACTGTGCCATATCTCTTTTTTGAAGATTTTCAAAGTAGCAATGACTATTATTCTGATGCTCACCGAGCAACTGCTCTTAGAATAATTCGTGTTATGGGCATTTTTATTTCTATTTTTCTCCCTGGAATGTATATTGCACTTCAACTTTATCACTACAAAGTTTTGCCGATAAAATTTCTTGTAACCATTGTCAACGCCTCTCAAAATTTGCCTCTTAATCCATTTTTGGAAATAATCTTTATCATAGTATTGTTTGACATTTTGTTTGAGGCAAGTGTTCGTATGCCAAAGTATCTGGGTATGGCAATTTCTATTGTTGGGGCGTTGATACTTGGAGATACCGCTGTAAAAGCAGGTCTTGTAAGTCCACCTGGGGTTATGATTGTGGCATTGAGTGCTATAACAGTTTATATTATTCCAAACCTAAGTTCACAAATTTCACTTTTGCAAATTGTCTTTGCAATAATTGGAGGCACTCTTGGTTTTCATGGCATTGTTTTGGGGCTTATTTTCATTGTGTCCTATCTTTGCAATATGGACAGCTTTAAAACACCATTTTTTGCACCATATGCACCATATATTCCACAAGACCAAAAAGATTTTGTCTTAAAAGATTCGCTTGTTGCAATGAAAACAAGACCAAAGAGTATCCCTCACAAAAAAGATATTAGGCTTGTTATAAAAGATAAAAGCGAGGGGAAAACATGATGAAAAAACTTGTTTCTACACGGCAACTTGTTTTGACACTTATAATAAGCCTTATAACCCTAAAGGGACTTCTTCTTCCCACCCTTATGGCAAAAGATTTGGGACGGGATAGTTATATTTTTGCCCTTGTTTTGCTTTCTGCAGATTTTTTGGTGCTACTAAGTTTTTTGTTTATTATGAGAAAGTTTCCCGAGCAGTCTTTTTTTGAAATTTTAAAAACTCTTTTTGGCACTTTTTTTGCAAAAGTTATAATGTTTTTCTTTTTTTGCTTTTTCCTTTTGAAGTGTTGCATGATTTTTCAAGCAAACTTTGTTTATCTTAATGAAAACTTATACACCACTTTTAATTGGCTGGTGTTTGCTGTGCCAATTTTGTTTGCTGTTGTTGCGTGTGCAATGCGTGGGGTGACTGCATTTGCTCGCATGATAGAATATTTTGCTCCAGTTATACTATTTGGGGTGTTTGTTTCTATGGGGGCAGGGGTGTTGTCGGCAGACTTTTCCAACTTGCTTCCATTTATGGAGTTTGGATTTGGCAAATTGCCACATGTGTTTTCTTATGCCATGTGGTTTGGTGACTATTTAATAATGATGGTCTTTTTTGGCAATATAAAAATGACCAAAAGATTTAATATGAGAGTTATCCTTTCTATTCTTGGGGCGATTGTGGGGGTTGTTGTTTTTGTCGCAATATTCTACAGCGTTCACAACTACAACACCATTAGTCACACCAATGCCATTTCAGATATGCTTCAAACAATGCCTTTGTCGTCTGATGTGGGGAGCTTTGATTGGATACTTATTATCCTTTGGGATATTTCTCTTTTCCTATTTTTCACCATGAATGCCTTGGGTGCGTTTTATTGTTTCAGAATGTCCATTTGTGACAAGTTTCATATACCAGTGGCAGTTTTGATAGTGTTGCTTGTTTATGTGACAAACAGAGTTATAAACTTTGATATTTATCTTTCTGTCAATATTATTCAAGGATATCTTTGGAAAGCGTCACTAGGGGTGCAATATGGACTGCCACTTGTTATATTTCTTTTTGCGCTTTTCAAAAGTCCAAAGCAAAGTGCTGGTGAACAATGTTTTGCGACTGACAAGCGGAAAATAGAAAATTCAAACTATAGAGAAGGAGTGTTGAAAGGACAAGAAAAGGTGGCGGAACTTAAGATTGTGGGGGAACAGTTTGAGCAAGGGGGCGAAAAATGAGATATTTGTGGAAAAACAAAATTTTGATAGTTATCCTTTTGCTCCTTGTAATAATGTTTCCGTCAACAATAAGCATTCCGCAACAAAGCAGAACGGAAAATATTGTTACCGCTGTTGGAATTGACAAATCAGGGGACGAATATGAAGTGTCCATTCAATATGTCATTCCATATGCAGGTGATGGTGTAAAAACATTTAAGATGTCGTCTGCAAAAGGCAAGTCTGTGGCAGAAGCCATTGAAACTTTAAATGTTGAAACGGGAAGACTTTCGGGGTTTGCTCATTGCAGGGCGTTGGTGTTTAATAAAGAGGCAAGCCAAGAAAATTTGACCAAACTTTTGGACTATTTCATTCGCATAAAGACAAACACAAACAACATTGTCCTTCTTTGTGCAAAGGAAAGTAGCAAAGACACTTTGTCTGCAGTAAAAAACTTTAATGGCGAATTTTACACCATTCTAAATGCCAATGGCTTTTCAAATGACCAAAGAAGATATCAAGACTTCAAAAGCATTGGCGACTATTACAACTCATTTTTTTCTCCGTCAAAGTCCATTGCAATAAGTGTTATTGACCTAAAGGAAGACGACTCAAACTCTGGTGGCGGGTCTGGTGGAAGTTCATCATCTGGCAATGATAAGTCATCTGGTGGCGGATCTAGTGGAAGTTCATCATCTGGCAATGATAAGTCATCTGGTGGCGGGTCAAGTGGAGGCTCAAGTGGTGGCTCAAGTGGTGGCGGAGAGAAAAAAGTGTCAAATGCGGGCGAACAGGTTGTTATCAAAGACTCAAAATTCGTGGCACTGCTCAATAAGGAACAATCAACCAATCTTGCGTTTTTCAACCCAAGCATAAGAGATATGAATTATAGACTTGACCATTTCAGTGACGAAAAGTGCAATGATGTGTCAATATATTTTGACATTCATGACAAATCAAGCAAAGCCCATGTGTCCTTTGTTAATGGCAAACCACACTACACCTTGGACCTAACCCTTAATATGCGTGCAACAGAAATTATTGGACAGTCTGTTGGGGAAAATTTATATTTCCTACTAAACAAGAAATTCACCGACACCCTAAAACAACGCCTAACAAATGAAATAACTGCCAATCTTCGTCAAGCGGAAGAACATTTTAAGCAAAACAAATATGATGTTGTGAAATGCTATGAAACCTTTTATAAATTCAAAAACAAAGAGTTTAAAGCCTATCTAAACTCTCTGCCACAAGACAAATATTTTCTGGACAACATAACCTTTGACTACAAAATTACAATCAATCAACAGTTATAAAAATTTTAACCCCTGTTTTAAATATTTCACTTTTATACCCACTTTTGCACTTTTGTCAAATGGAAAAGTGCAAAATTTGCACCTTGGAAGAGATAAAAAGTGCAAAAATTGCACTTTTTGTGATTTTTATGGTGCAAAATTCAAGATTTTAAAATGTTGCGAAAAAATGTTGACAATATTTTCCCGATTGATTACAATAAATTGCTTACTAATGAAAGAAGGTGCAAAGTGGTCGATTTAAAGCAGTTGCAAAAGGATATTATTGCAAATAAAAAAGAAAAAGGCTTTAATACAACAGATGTCAACATGGAGTTTTGTTTGACATATGGTGAGATGGCAGAAGCATATGACGCTTGGCTCAAAAAGAAGCCTGACCTTGGGGAAGAACTAGCAGATGTGGCAATATATCTTTTAGGGCTAGCAGAAATTTTGAACTTCGACCTTGAAAAAGAAATTGCACACAAAATGGAGAAAAATAAAAACCGCAAATACATTCTAAAAAACGGAGTGTATATAAAGGAAAACGCTTGAAAATCATTTTAGTGTGTGCCTGCCAATATAATTGAAGACACACAACAAAAACATATTAAGCAAATCCCTATAAATTTGAAAGATAGGGTTCCCGAAAATAGCAGCGAAGCGAAATTTTTGGGATAGAGGAAAGCCTGCCTAAAAATTGAGTGGTTGCGAATAGCAACCCGAATAAATGGCATGGCTTGACGAAAAGGAGTGTAATTAAAATGACCAGATATGAACGCTTTGTGTTATGGCTGAATAGATTTTATCATAAGCAAAACAAGATAACCATTTGCGTTCTATATACACTCATTATGGCTATCCTCGGAGTTTTAATATATGGTGCAACGCACCAACAAGCAAATTCTAGTATATCAGTAAAATACACAGTCCCTAGTTACACAGT
>CAKVNA010000026.1 GCA_934776915.1 uncultured Clostridia bacterium | reverse complement strand
GTTTGGAACTTGGCGAAATTTCAAATATCAAAATTGAAAACTTGCTTGAAGAACACAGAAAAATGCTTGAGGAACAATCAAAGAAAGAACCTCCAAAGCAAATGGGCATTGTGTCTGTTTCTGCTGGTGACGGCTTTGAAGCATTGTTCAAAGACCTTATGGTTGACCATGTAATCAAAGGTGGACAAACCATGAACCCAAGTGCAAGCGACATTGCAGAGGCCATTGACCATGTAAACGCTGAAACAGTCTTTGTCCTTCCAAACAACAAAAACATTGTCCTTGCCGCTGAACAAGCCAAAGACCTTGTTAAGAAGAATGTTGTAGTCATTCCAACCAAATCTGTCCCAGAGGGAATATCCGCTTGCCTTGCTTTCAACCCAGACGAGTCTGTAGAAGAAAATACAGAAGCAATGAAAGAGTCTATGCAAAATGTCAAAACGGGCAGCGTAACATATGCCGTAAGAGATACACATGTTGACGGCTTTGACCTAAGCGTTGGCGAAATTATCGGGCTTGACAACAGTGCAATTTTAGCAAAAGGCAGTGAAATTCCAGAAACAGTTGAGGGGCTTCTTGCAAAACTTGTTGATGACACAACAGTCAATGTAACATTGTTCTATGGTCAAGAAGTTAAGGAAGAAGACGCAGTCAAACTTCAAGAGAAACTTCAATCTTCATATCCTCAATGTGAATTCAATGCAGTTTCAGGTGGACAACCAGTATATTATTATATACTTTCAGTAGAATAATTCATTATTTATCATATACAAAAATCCCTTGCAAAAAGTGAGGGGTTTTTGCTTGTTATTTGGGTAAAATTACCCTAAAATGTCGCTAAAATAGCTGCAAAACACAAATTTTATGAAAAAATTAAAAATTTTCTTAAATTTTTTGAAAAATTAAAAGGAATTTTGTATTTTGTGTGAAATAATATATAATAGTTGAGTTTGTGCAAATTGCACAAAAATACTTGTGGCTTACAAAACAAATAGGAGAATGGTCTTTGACAAAATATGGTTTTCCTCTTGAATTTATCGAGGAAGTAAAACAAAGGAATGATATCATATCAGTGATTTCTCGGTCACTCACCATGAAAAAGCAAGGTCGTTATTTTTGGGCTTGCTGTCCTTTTCACTATGAAAAAACTCCTTCGTTTGCCGTAAGTGAGGACGAGCAGTATTTCCACTGTTATGGCTGCGGCGAGGGAGGTGATGTCATAAGATTTGTTATGAAATATGACAATATCCCTTTTTATGAGGCGGTCAAAAAACTTGCCGAAAGTGCGGGTATGCAAATTCCAAATGTTGAACAAAATGATGAAATGGCACTTAAACTTAAACAGAAAAAGCGAGTGCTTGAATGTTTAAATTGTGCCAAAGATTATTACATACAAACTCTAAGACTTCCAACAAGCAAAGTTGCACAGAATTATGTTATATCAAGACAATTTACGGGGAGCGTGCTTAAAAACTTTGGCATTGGCTACAGCCCCGATTGGACAAGCATTATTACATATCTAACTTCCAAAGGCTTTGACCTAGCCACCATGCGTGACGCTGGACTTGTTGAAGTTGGCGAAAATGGCAAGCCATATGACGTCTTTGCCCACAGACTGATGTTTCCTATTATTGATATTTATGGCGACTGCATAGGCTTTTCTGCTCGAGTTTTGGAGGCTGGCAGCAAGTTTGCAAAATATAGGAATTCCACCCAAACAATCGTCTTTGATAAGAGCAAAACAGTTTATAATATAAACATGATAAAGGAACTGAGAAAGGAACAGCCCATTGACAGCATAATCATTTGCGAAGGGCAAATTGATGTCATTGCTATGTTCAAAGCGGGCTATAGGAACGCTTGTGCGTGTATGGGCACTGCAATAACTCCTTTCCATGCCAGACTTCTAAAACGCTATGCAGATAAAGTTATTTTGTGTCTTGACGGTGACGGTGCGGGGCAAAAAGCAACTTACAAAGCCACTCAAGTCCTTGCTGACGCTGGGCTTGAAGTGAGAGTTGCAAAACTTCGTGACGGGCTTGACCCAGACGAAATTTTGAAAAAATATGGCAAGGAAGAACTAGACAAAAGTCTTGAAAACTTGCTTGACCACATTGAATACAAAATTGAGAGTTTGGCAACAAAATATAATTTGAAAGATAACTATGAAAGAAATAAGTTTGTAAGTGAAGCCATGGAAGTGCTTTCCACCTTAGAAAGTAACACTCAAAAGGATATTTATCTTAAACTTGTTTCTGCCAAAGCAAATGTGCCAGTTGATGTTTTAAGGCGTGACCTTAGGGAAACAGAAACTGGCGAAGTTAAAGTTAAAACAGAAGAACAAGAACCCCCAGTTAGAATTGAGGGACACACAAAAGCAATTCAATTTGTGCTTTCAAGCATTGTTCACAAAGAGCCATACGCCATGAAAGCCTGCAGTTATAACATAAAATTTCAAAACCCAAGTTATCAAAAACTCTTTGACTATCTAAAGTCACTTTTCGAGCAAAACAAAACTTGGACAGTCGGCTCGCTGTATGATGTTTTTGATGTTGACGAGGACAAAAGTATATTAGACATAATCAACTTCAACTTTTTCAATGTATCGGGCGATAAACAGAAATATTTTGACGAATGCCTTGAAAATTTATATTCCGTCAGCCTAAAACAAAGGCAAGATGAACTTATGAGACAGTTTAAGACAGAGCGTGACGCAACAAAAAGACGACAAATAGCAGGTGAACTTGGAGAACTTGCAAAAGAACTTAAAAACAATGGAGATAAACAAAATGTATGATCAAAGATTTCAACCAGAAGTAACCAAACTTTTGGAAGCAGCAAAAGGCAAGGGCAGCATTTCTGAAGATGCCATTTTTTCAAGCCTTATAAAACTTGACGCTTCGGCAAGTGACATTGAGGAAGTCAAAAAATATCTTACGGAAAACGGCATAAAGATTGTTTCTCAAGCAGACGAAATGGAAGACTTGAGTGTTATCGCAAGCCAAGTGCAAGTTGACGACCCAGTCAAAATGTATCTTAAAGATATTGGGCGTGTGCCACTTCTTTCAAGCGAGGAGGAACTTGACTATGCCAAAAGAATGGCAGACGGTGACGAAGTTGCAAGAAAAAAACTTTCCGAAGCCAACCTAAGACTTGTCGTCAGCATTGCAAAAAAATATGTCGGCAGAACGGGTATGCAATTTTTGGATCTTATCCAAGAAGGGAACTTGGGACTTTTGCGTGCAGTTGAAAAGTTTGACTACACAAAAGGCTTCAGATTTTCAACCTATGCAACTTGGTGGATAAGACAATCAATCACTCGTGCCATAGCCGACCAAGCAAGAACAATTCGTATCCCCGTTCATATGGTGGAAACAATCAACAAAATGCTTCGTGTCCAAAGACAACTTCTTCAAACTTTGGGCAGAGATCCTTCCGCACAAGAAATCGCAGAAAAAATGGGAATTTCCGAGCAGCGTGTTTGTGAAATTCAAAAAATCGCCCAAGACCCACTTTCACTTGAAACTCCGGTTGGTGAGGAAGAAGACAGCAAAATGGGTGACTTTGTAGAAGATGAAAGCATAAAATCTCCAGTCGAAACAGCCTCTCAACTCATTCTAAAGGAACAACTCATGGCAGCAATAGACACCCTGACCCCTCGTGAACAAAAAGTTATCCGCCTAAGATATGGCCTTGACGACTCTCACTCCAGAACCCTTGAAGAAGTGGGCAAAGAGTTTGATGTCACTCGTGAGCGTATCCGTCAAATTGAAGCAAAAGCACTTCGCAAACTCCGTCACCCAAATAGAAGCAAAAAATTGGAAGGTTTCTGTGACTAAGCAAAACATAAGACTAAACGCAATTTGCAGTTTGGTCACAAAAAAAATAATTGCAGATGTCGGCAGCGACCACGGCTTTGTGCCAAAAATTCTTTTGCAAAATAACAAAATTGATTTTGCCTATGTCACCGATATAAGCAAAAAATGTGTCAATAAGGCAATAGACAACTTGCAAGACTTCTATGATAAAACTCAATTTGTCGTTTGTGACGGGATAACAGATTTGCTCTCCGTCACTCCACTTCCACAGCAAATTATTATCGCAGGCATGGGCGGAAGGGAAATTGTTAAAATATTATCGCAAGATAAAGACAAAATTTTTGACAACTTTATCTTGCAACCTCAAAAAAACACAGAGGAGTTGCGAATTTTCTTACAAAACAATTTTTTTGACATAGAAAAAGACTTTATGGTGCATGACGGCAAGATTTTTTACAATATTCTTCAAGTTTGCCGCTCAAAAACTATATTTAAACTCACAAATGACCAAATTATGTTTGGGAAAAGCAATTTGTCCATGCCTAGCGAAGATTTTATGAACTATTTGGACTATAAAATAGACAAATTTACTTCAATTTTGCAAAACACAAAAGATAGTGAGATACAATCTTCGTTGCAAAAATTCTTATCATGCCGTGAAAAATGTCAAAAGAAGATTTTGGCTGTTGACCAAAACTCAAAATAATGATATAACAATATAAAATGTGGCAAGACCACAAAAGGAGAAAAAATGTTTGAACAAATACTCGCCTATCAAAATCTTGACGCAAAAGTCTTGAAACTTAAAAGGGAATATGAAAAAGACCCAGCAAAACAGAATTTAACAAATGCCATGGCTATTGCAAAAGATTTTCAAAACAAACTTGTAGAACTTGACTCAGTTGCAAGCAAAACGCTTGCCGATTATGAGAAGAACAAAAAGCGTTATGCCCAAATATTTGATACACTTGAAACATTGAACAAGCAAGACACTTCAAAACTTGGGGCAGAAGAATTGTCCGCTCAAATCGACAAACTAAACTCTCTTTCCACAGAACTCGGCTCACTTGAAAGAGCAATATCCTCACTTGCAGACTCCATGTCAAATATCCTCAAAAATTTTGACTACTACAAGCAAAATATCATTCTTTCCAAGCAAAAATACATGGAAAACAAACAAAAACTCTCTCAACTTGAAGAAAAAATTATGCCACAAGTAACTGCAATCAAAAAGCAAATGGTGGAAATGGAAAAGGACATTGACCCAAAAATTTTGGCAAAATATAAAAGTCTAAGACAAGACAAAATCTTCCCAGTGTTTGTTCCTCTCAACAACAATTCATGCGGCGGGTGCAGCATGTCACTTGCAGCAGCGTCAACAAGCAAACTCAAAGATAAAGGCTATCTTGAATGTGAACAATGCAGAAGATACATTTACTTTGGCGAATAACCTCATAAAAATATTGCCCACAATCTCCTAGGGCAATATTTTTTTTGCAAAAATTAACTACAACAATATTGTCAACTATTTTTGCCAATATTTTTCTTTATTGCCATAAAGATGATGAAAAAATATTGTCAACTATTTTTGCCAATATTTTTTTATTAAAATGCCAAAAATTTATTTGTCATTTTGCACAAAAAATAATACAATGTTATAGACAGAACTTTTGGAGAAATATTATGGGAAAAATTTATGATATTGCAATTTTGGGCGGAGGCCCAGGGGGAATAACGGCAGGAATTTATGCAAAAAGAGCGGGACTAGATGTTGTTATAATAGAAAAAAATATGCCAGGCGGTGCAATAACCACAACGCCAGAAATTTCAAACTACACAGGTTTTTCGTCAATTTCGGGAATGGAACTTGCAACAAAAATGTTTGAACATGCGGGAAATTTCAATATTCCTTTTGTTTTTGACGAAGTAAAATCTGTGGAACTTGAAGGGGAAGTGAAAAAAGTTGTCTGCTTTGGGCAAGAGATTTTGGCAAAAACAATTATTATAGGCACAGGTGCTTCAGTTAGGAAACTTGATGTCGTGGGCGAAAAGAAATTTCTTGGCAAAGGCATAAGTTATTGTGCAACTTGTGACGGAAACTTCTTTAAGGGTCTAAAAGTTGCTGTTGTAGGCGGCGGGAACACTGCTCTTGAAGACACTTTGTATCTTAGCAATTTGGCAGATGAAGTTTATCTTATCCATAGGCGTGATGAATTCCGTGGGCAAGAATATCTTGCACAAAAAATTAAGGAAAAAAGTAATGTCCACCTTGTCCTAAACAGTGTTGTGTCTGCCCTTGACGGCGAAGAAAAACTTACTGGTGTTGTGGTGGAAAATCTTCAAACAAAATCGCACGAAAATCTTAAAATAGACGGTCTTTTTGTGTGCATTGGGCGTGGACCAGACACCGAAATTTATGGAAACAAACTTAAACTCACAGACGGCGGATACATTCAAACAGACTGCAATATGAAAACAAATATTGACGGCGTTTTTGCCATTGGCGACATAAGAAACACACCTTTAAGGCAAGTTATCACCGCTTGTTCAGACGGGGCCATTGCCGCAACAAAAGCCTTTGAATATATTAAGTCAAAAAGATAAACTGGCACAAGAAAAAACAATTTTTAAGGTAAAATTATGATTTATATAACAAAAAACTGGTATGACCTTTTGCAAGCGGAATTTGGGAAAGAGTATTTTAAAAACTTGCAAAACTTCTTGGCAGAGGAATACAAAACAAAAATAATTTATCCCGAAGATAAAAAGATTTTTAACGCTTTAAACCAAACAAAATATGAAGATGTGAGAGTTGTAATCTTGGGGCAAGACCCATATATCAACGAAGGGCAAGCACATGGAATGTGCTTTTCAGTGGAAAGCGGTGCCTTGCCTCCAAGTTTAAAGAATATATATAAAGAACTCCATGACGAACTTGGGTGTTACATTCCAAAAAGTGGAAATCTCACCAAATGGGCAAAGCAAGGCGTTTTGCTTTTAAACAGTGTTTTGACAGTTGAAAAAGGGAAAAGTTTTAGTCACAAAGACAAAGGTTGGGAAATCTTCACTCATGAAATCATAAAGAAAATTGCAGAAAAGAAAACCCCAGTTGTATTCCTTCTTTGGGGAGCGGGGGCAAGAAATATCGTCAAAGATATCGACTTGTCGCACCATTATGTTTTAACATGTGCCCACCCAAGTCCACTATCTGCCTACAACGGCTTCTTTGGCTGCGGACATTTCAAAAAATGTAACGAACTTCTGCTTGGGTCGGGGCAAAAACCAATCGACTGGCAAATTGAAGATAACGAATAAAAAAACGGGTTTCTGATGAAATCCGTTTTTTGCTGGTGGAAGTGCATCTCAGTTTGAAAAGAATTGCACTTTAGCCCTGATTGGACATGGCTCGGTCAAAGTTTCCTTGTGGCACACAGTTAGATTCACTTAATGCTGCTGTCGTCAGACCCTGACATGGTTCATGATTAACCATTGCACAAGACCTTGGCGTCATCACCAAAACCCAACCCACTTGAAGCACAAATTCTCCCCGCAGATGAGCATTCAACTCTACTGTAGTGGATTGTAGATACAGGGCACCACTAGCTCCCCGCCTAGCACTTCCTACAAGTATTATACACATTCCACCCAAAAAATCAAGGCATTTTTCGTCAAATTTGCAATAATTTTGTTATTCAACAATTTTCACTCATTTTGTAACAAATCTTGCGGAGAAATCAAATATTTCTCGTCAAATAGTTGGAAAATTTGCGGAAATGTGTTATATATAATACATATTGTTGGAATTGTGCTAAAATATAGTATATATCTATGTTTATGCACAAGACAATAAGCTCAAAATTTTTTTGGAGAAATTATGGCAAAAAAATATGTTGATAGAACAAATGCAGAACGCTTTATATCTGCCTACAATCAAATTGACCATTCTATAAGAACTATTTATGGTTTCAAGCGTAGCATAACTTTTGCAGACCTAATTCGCAAAGCCGTTCCACTTAACAGCGTTGTAAGAAAATATGAAGACGAACTCATCGACTATGGCAGACTAAGAAATTCTATTGTCCACAAAACAAACCCAAACTATGTAATTGCCGAGCCTCATGACGAAGTGGTGGAGGAATTTGAAAAAATTGCAAGACTTATTGCCACCCCCCCTACAGCACTCACAAAAGTCTGCAAGCAAGAAGTTTTGACAATCCAAAGCACGCTTTCAGTTAAGGAAGTTCTTGAAACTATGGCACAAACGGGTTACAAAAACCTCCCAGTTTATGAAGGCAACAGTCTTCAAGGTGTTGTCATTGGCTCCAAACTTCTCGATAGGCTAGGGCATTGCCTAATTGACAACGAAAACTTGTTCGATTTTATTAAAAACACAACCGCACTTGAAATTGTGTCAAAAACTGACGAAACAAGCGATTTTAGGGTGTCCAGCAGAAATTTGACCATTGAACAAGCACTTAACTACTTCTATCTAAACCGCCGCTTGCAAATTATTATTATCACCGAAAACGGCACCAAAAACGAACGACCACTTGGCGTTGTCACAGTTGCCGACATTCTCGACATGAACGAAGTTTTGGAAAACTATTAAGGGGGGAGTATGTTAAATTCATTTACTGTTTATACACGAAAATTGTTCAACAAGTTTGCCAGTGTAACCACTTCGCAAAAAAGACGACTTGTCGTAAACTACACGGTTGGCGTAATCTTGTTTTTTGTCGCACTATATTGCCTCATGACAAGAAAATACATTATGACAGTATTCTTTGGCATTTTCAGTGTGCTATTTTCATGCAGCAGACTCATTTCAATGGCACTTATCAACAGATTTAACGCCCGTCAACTGAACACATATGACAGATATTCGTTCTATGACGATAAGTTCACAGTCAACAGTTTTCTCGCTGGCGGCACACCATACTCTGAGCATGAACACAAATATTCTGAAATTTCAAGTATTGACTTTTTCACCACTTTTGCGTATATTTATCTTGCAAAAGGTGAAACCTACATCTTCTTGCGTGAAAACTTTAAAAACCCAGAGCAATTTGATTGGCTTATGCAAAACCTAATGGCAACCGTCAACGCCAAAAAACTTGGCATAACCTACACCATGCCTAAACTATCAGAATATCTTGAAAACTCGGGCAAAACAGAAGTAGAAAAGCCAGCGGAAATAGTCACTTTGGACAAAGAAAACGAAACTGCACCTTCCGCCCAAATGACTGAAAAATCAAAGAAAACTATAAGAAAGACCACAAAAACTGCGACCAAAAAACCAGCAACGAAAAAGACCACAAAAACTGCCGCAAAAAAGCCAGCAGCAAAGAAAACTGCTGCAAAAGGAAGCGGAAAAACAGCAAGAAAAACAACTAAAACAGTGGCAAAGAAAAAAGCGTAAAGAACAATAAATTTACTAGATTTAGAGGACAAAACAATGGAAAAAGAAGATTCAAAACCAACTCAAACTACAATACCAGCTAATACTGAAAAATATGTAAGAAATGATGAAATGAT
>CAKVNA010000025.1 GCA_934776915.1 uncultured Clostridia bacterium | reverse complement strand
GGAAATTCAAGAAACTCAAGAAGAAGCACTTATTGAACTCAGCAAAAAAATGCGTCCAACAGAAGTGCCAAGTGCCGAAGCAACCTATAATTATATCAATTCCTTGTTCTTCACACATCAATATTACAATCTTGCTCGTGTGGGAAGATACAAACTTAACAAAAAACTTTCAATCGCCACTCGTATCACTGGCGAAACAGCATATGGCGACATCAAAATTGGCAACACAGTTGTTGTTAAAGACGGGGAAATTATTCCAAGAGATGTTGCAAAGAAAATTCAAAATGCTGGCATAAACGAAGTCTGGGTCAGAGCAAAGACCTTGCGTGGCGAATTCCAAATGGAAGGCGACAAATTTGTTCCACACAAAATGATTGGCAACAATCGTGTTGAACTTTCAGCAATTTTCCCATGTGATGAAAAAGAACTGGGCGTTCTTGAAATGGTTTATTATCCAACCCTTCAAAAACTCCTTCAAGAATACAAAACAAAAGACGAAAGACTTCAAGCAATAAGAGACCATGCAAAGGAACTTATGAATTTCCAACTTACAATGGACGACATCTTTGCAACAATCAGTTATCATCTTGACCTAAACGCAGGCATTGGCGAAATTGATAATATCGACCACCTTGCAAACAGACGTATTGCAACAGTTGGCGAACTTATGAAAGGTGCTTTCAGAAGTGGTATTACAAAACTTGCAGGCGTCATTCGTGAAACTTTGCAAGCACAAGATTTGTCAACAGTAAGTCCAGCATCAGTTATCAACGCAAGACCAGTCAACAAAGCACTCAAAGATTTCTTGGCAAGTTCACAACTTTCACAACTTATGGACCAAGTCAACCCAGTAAGTGAACTTACTCAAAAGAGAAAGATTTCAGCTGTTGGACCTGGTGGTGTTAAGAAAGAAAGAGCAACTGCAGAAGTTCGTGATATTCACTATTCTCATTATGGCAGAATTTGTGCTGTTGAAACTCCAGAAGGTCAAGGTGTTGGTCTTATCAACTCTGTTGCAACCTATGCAAAAGTAAATGAATATGGCTTCCTTATGTCACCACTTAAAGTTGTTGACAAAGAAAAGGGAGTTGTTACAAACGAAGTTGTCTATCTTATGGCAGACGAAGAAGAAAATTGTTGCATAGCACAAGCAATTGAGCCATTAACTCCAGAGGGCAGATTTGTAAACCCTCGTGTAATTGTCAGAAGAAAAGACGCAATTATTGAAGTGCCAGCAAATGAAGTTGACTATGTTGATGTTTCTCCAAGACAACTTATATCCGCTGCAACAGCACTTATCCCATTCCTTGCAAATGACGATACAGCTCGTGCACTTATGGGTTCTAACATGCAACGCCAATCTGTGCCTCTTATCAGAACAGAAGCACCTATCGTTGCGACAGGTATCGAACACAAAATCGCCGTTGACTCAGGGGCAATGGTGCTTGCAAAAAAAGCAGGCTATGTATCCTATGTTTCCGCAACAGAAATCAGAGTCAAAAATGACGATGGCGAAACAGATTGCTACAATCTTATTAAATTTACAAAAACAAACCAAGATACTTGCATAAATCAAAAACCAGCAGTTATCAAAAATCAAAGAGTTGAAGCAAGCGATGTGCTTGCAGACGGCTTCTCAACAAAAGACGGCGAACTTGCTCTTGGCAAAAACATGACAATCGCCTACATGAACTGGGAAGGTTACAACTATGAAGACGCTATCTTGATTTCTGAAAGACTTGTTAGAGAAGACTTGTTCACATCAATCACTCTTAAGGTTGAAGAAAGCAAAGCAAGAAGCACAAAACTTGGTGATGAAGAAATTACAAGAGATATTCCAAACCTTGGTGAAGATGCCTTGAAAAACCTTGACGAAAACGGAATTGTCCGTATTGGTGCAGAAGTTAGAACAGGCGACATCTTGGTTGGAAAAGTTACTCCAAAAGGTGAAACTGAACTCACTCCAGAAGAAAGACTTCTTCGTGCAATCTTTGGCGAAAAGGCAAGAGAAGTTAGAGATACATCTTTGCGTGTGCAACACGGCCATGGCGGAATTGTTGTTGATGTTCAAGTTTTCACAAGAAAGAATAAAGACGAACTTGAAGCAGGCGTCAACACAATGGTCAAAGTTTATGTCGCTCAAAAGCGTAAACTTTCTGTTGGTGACAAAATGGCTGGGCGTCACGGAAACAAAGGTGTCGTAAGCCGTGTCCTTCCACTTTCCGACCTTCCATTTATGGCAGACGGAACTCCAGTTGATATTGTTCTTAATCCACTTGGTATTCCAAGCCGTATGAATGTAGGACAGGTGCTTGAAGTTTTGCTTGGCAAAGTTGCAAAAGCATTGGATTGGAAAGTTGCTGTTCCAGCGTTTGACTGCATACACGCAGACGAAATCTTCCAACTTATGAAAGACAATGACCTTGAAGAAGACGGGAAAATGGTTCTTTATGACGGCAGAACAGGCGAACCATTTGAAAACAGAGTTACTGTCGGCGTGATGTATATGCTCAAACTTGACCACATGGTTGATAGCAAAATGCACGCTCGTTCAACAGGACCATATGCCTTGGTCACTCAACAACCTTTGGGCGGCAAAGCAATGTTCGGTGGTCAAAGATTTGGTGAAATGGAAGTTTGGGCTCTTGAAGCTTATGGTGTTTCTCACTTGCTACAAGAAATGCTTACAGTTAAGTCAGACGATGTTACGGGCAGAAACAGAACCTATGAATCAATCGTCAAAGGCTATCCAATCGCCGAACCAGGTATCCCAGAGTCCTTTAAGGTTATGATAAAAGAATTCCAAAGTTTGGGGCTTGATATAAGAATCCTAACTGAAGAACAACAAGAAGTGTCAATCAGCGAACTTACAAATGACGAGCTTGAACCAGCACCATTTGTTATCAAGTCAAAAGAACCAAGTCAAGACATTGAACTTAACCTTGACGACACACCAACAACTTCAGACATTGTTTCTGAAGAAGAAGCAGTTAATGCTGAAAACGACTCATTTGACAACTTTGACGAAAACTCACTGTTTGACGACTTTGAATAAAATTTTTGATGCAAAGAAAATAAGGAGATTCTTATGTTTGAACTAAACAACCTAGATTCAATGAAAATAGGCATCGCTTCGCCAGAAAAAATTAGAGAATGGAGTTATGGCGAAGTAACAAAACCAGAAACTATCAACTACAGAACATTAAAGCCAGAAAGAGATGGCTTGTTCTGTGAAAGAATTTTTGGACCTAGAAAAAATTGGGAATGTCATTGCGGAAAGTATAAAAGAATTCGCTACAAAGGTGTCATCTGTGACAAGTGTGGTGTAGAAGTTACAAGTAGCAAAGTTAGACGCGAAAGAATGGGGCATATTGAACTTGCAACTCCAGTTAGCCATATTTGGTTCTTTAGAGGTATCCCTTCCAGAATTGGCACAATCCTAGATATAACTCCAAAACTTTTGGAGCAAGTTCTATATTATGTAAATTATATAGTCCTTGACCCAAAAAACACCCCACTTGCATACAAACAAGTTATTTCCGACAAGGAATATCGTGACGCTTTGGACGAATATGGTCCAAACTCCTTTAAGGCAGGCATGGGTGCAGAAGCAATCAAACAACTTCTCTCCGAAGTTGACCTTGAAAAGGAATATGCAGAACTTAAGGAAATTGTTAAAACTTCCAAAGGACAAAAAAGACTTAAGGCAATCAAACGCCTTGAAACTGTTGACGACTTCCTAAAGAGTGGCAACAAGCCAGAATGGATGATTTTGGATGTCATTCCAGTCATTCCACCAGATTTGCGTCCAATGGTGCAACTTGACGGTGGGCGTTTTGCGACAAGCGACCTAAATGACCTTTACAGACGAGTTATCAACAGAAACAATCGTCTTAAAAAACTTATTGAACTTGGCGCTCCAGATGTTATTGTCAGAAACGAAAAGCGTATGCTTCAAGAAGCAGTTGACGCTCTTATCGAAAACGGCAAGAGAGGCAAAGCAATTCAAGGACCAAAAGCAAGAGATCTTAAGAGCTTGACAGCAATGCTTCGTGGCAAACAAGGGCGTTTCCGTCAAAACTTGCTCGGAAAGCGTGTTGACTATTCAGGCCGTTCCGTTATTGTCGTTGGACCAGAACTTAAGATTTATCAATGCGGACTTCCAAAAGAAATGGCACTTGAACTCTTTAAGCCATTCATTATGAAAAGACTTGTAGAAATGAACGAGTCACACAACATAAAGAGTGCAAAGAGAATTATTGAAAGAGAAAAACCAGTTGTTTGGGATGTTTTGGACGAAGTCATTAAGGACCACCCAGTTCTCCTAAACCGTGCTCCAACACTTCACAGACTTGGTGTTCAAGCCTTTGAACCAGTGCTTTGCGAAGGTAGGGCTATCAAACTTCACCCACTTGTTTGTGTTGGCTTCAACGCAGACTTCGACGGTGACCAAATGTCAGTTCATGTTCCATTGTCACTTGAAGCCAGGGCAGAGGCTCGTATGAATATGCTCGCTTCAAACAATGTTCTAAAACCAGCTGACGGCAACCCAGTTATGACTCCAGCACAAGATATCGTTCTTGGCTGCTATTATCTCACAATCGACAAACCAGGAGCATTGAACGAAGGCAGTTCATACATTGACGAAGATGAAGCAATTATGGCTTACCAGACCAAAAACCTCGAACTTCAATCCAAGATTTATGTCAGAAGAACTGTAGATTTCCATGGAGAAAAGATTACAGGCAGAGTGGAAACAACTGTTGGTAAAATTTTGCTTAACCGCTGCGTGCCACAATGCATTGGTTTTGTTGACAGAAGCCTTAAAGCAAATGCTTTGAGATATGAAATTGAAGAAGTTGTTGGCAAAAAACAACTTGGCAAAATTGTTGGTGCAACATACAATGCTTTGGGTTCAACTCCAACTGTTGTTATGTTGGACAAAATTAAGGAACTTGGCTACAAATATTCCACAATCGGTGCTCTTACTGTTAACGCTTATGACATGAAAGAACCAGAAGAAAAGAGAGAAGTTATTAAGGAAGCAGAAGCAAGAGTTCTTGAAAATGAAAAAGCATTTAGGCGTGGTCTTATTGCCTTTAACGAAAAAATTTCCAAAAATGTTGCAATTTGGAACGAAACAACAGAAAAAGTTGGCAAGGTTGTTATGAATAGCCTCGACAGATTAAACCCAATTAGAATGATGGCTGACTCTGGTGCTCGTGGTTCGGCTGGTCAGATTAACCAGTTGTGCGGAATGCGTGGAATTATGTCCAGTGCTTCAGGAACAAAAATAGACATTCCAGTTAAGACTTGCTTCATTCAAGGTCTAACTCCAATCGACTACTTCTTGTCAAGCCGTGGTGGGCGTAAAGGTATTGCCGATACTGCTCTTAAAACAGCTGACTCTGGTTATCTAACTCGTAGGCTTGTTGATGTTGCTCAAGAAGTTGTTGTAACAGAAGAAGACTGCTTTGCATCACTTGGCGAACAACCAAAAGGACTTGTAGTAACTGACCTTGTCAAAGACAAAACAGTTATCGAAAAACTTGAAGATAGAATTTCTGGTCGTGTTACAGTCAACGATATTGTCAATCCAAAAACTGGCGAAGTTATCGTCAAAGCAAACGAAATGGTCACTCCACAACAAGCAAAAGCAGTTGTTGATACTGGCATAACTCAAGTTACAATCAGAACCCTTCTCACTTGCAAAGCAAAACAAGGTGTTTGTGCAAAATGCTATGGAAGAAACATGGCTTCCAACCAAATGGTTAGCGTAGGCGAAGCAGTTGGAACAATCGCCGCTCAAAGTATCGGCGAACCAGGAACGCAGCTTACAATGAGAACATTCCACACCGGTGGTGTTTCCGTTGAAGCAGATATCACGCAAGGTCTTCCTCGTGTTGAAGAAATTTTTGAAGCACGCAGACCAAAAGGTGAAGCAATTATCAGTGAAGTTGCTGGCAAAGTAAAAATTGAAGACGCTGGCGAAAGATACAGAATTATTGTTGACAGTTCCGAGGGCGAAGTTAAATATATGACTCCTCCAAAGAATAAAACAATTCTTTCCGTCAAAAATGGAGATTCAGTTGAAGCAGGTCAATGCTTGACAGCAGGTTCAATTTATCCAAATGACATCTTAAGAGTTGTTGGACTAAAAGGTGTTCAAGAGTATCTTCTTAAAGAAGTTTTGGGTGTTTATCGTGCACAAGATGTTAGAATCAATGCAAAACATGTTGAAATTATCATCAGACAAATGCTCAGAAAAGTTAAAATTGAAGACCCAGGCGATTCAGACCTTCTTCCAGGCACAATGCTAGACCTTCAACGCTATGAAGAAATCAACAATGAAATATTGATGAACGGTGGCAAACCAGCCATTGCAAAACGAGTCCTTTTGGGCATTGCAAAGGCATCTCTCGCTTCTGAATCATTCCTTTCCGCAGCATCTTTCCAAGAAACATCTCGTGTCCTTACAGATGCCGCAGTCAAAGGCAAAGTTGACCACCTTGTTGGACTTAAAGAAAACATCATGATAGGCAAACTTATCCCAGCAGGAACAGGAATGAAGGAATATAGAGATATATTCCCAGCAATTTCAAAAGAATATCTTGCTAAAAAAGAAGCCGAAAGACAACAACAAGAAGCAGAAGCCGCAGCCGCTGCAGCAGCAGTTTCGGACGATGCAGAATAATTTATAAAAAATCTCCCAACAAAGCGGGAGATTTTTTGATAGAAAGATAATCTTATTTCTAACAAAAAACTATTAAAAAGTTGATTAAAATGCACTATAGTTTTTTTATAAAATAAATTGCCTTTTTAGTTGTAATAATCAATATTTTGGCAAATATAATAAATATAATTTTGGGTGTTGACAAGAACTTTAAATTGTGCTAAAATATCCACGGTGGATAAGGGAATAAAAGGAGCAAAAAATTATGCCAAAATTTGAAATAATCAATGGAAATATTGTTTGTGGAAGTGAAATTGCAGAAAAAATGGCTCGCAAAGGCCTTGTCCTTGCAAACTATGGCTTGACCCCAGCCAAAACTCAAGCACCAACTTCTCAAACTCTTGAAACACTTTATAACAACAAAAAGAAAACTATCAGCATGGAAAACGGCTCAATCTCAATGAACAAATCATTTGAAGCAAGAATTCAATCTTTGCTTGCAAAACAATCTGAAGCCGAGTTTGAACAAATAAGATAATTACAAAATAAAAACAAAAAAGTCTTACAAATTGTAGGACTTTTTTATTTCAAATAACATTCAGTTGCACAAAGTTAATAACACTTGTCGCAACTTTTACAAAAATGAGGTTAATATTCAAAAACTTGCTTCAATTTGTTAGACTTCAATGAAAAAGTATGATAAAATGCTTGTGTAAAGATAAAATAGGGTAGGTGTGCCAAAATGGATTTTATTTTCCCAGCGGTGTTTTATAAAGATGAAGAAAATGACGATTATCTCGTGGCATTTGAAGATGTCAGAATTTATTGTGAAGGGAAAACTATTGAAGATGCTTTTTTTACTGCAAGAAGATATCTCAGAGATTTTTGCAAATTATCGCTTAAAATGTTTGGCGAAGTTAGGGAAAAGCCAAGGACATATCTTGAAGCAAAACAAAATCACAAAAAAGATGTTGTGTTGCTTGTTGACGCAGAAGTAAAAGCTCTTTCCAAAAAACAAGAGGAAGAACTTTTGGACATTGAATAAAACTTGATTATTATGTAGTTTTAGAGTTAGATTTGTGGCAAAATATATAAAAATTTGATTATGAAAAAACAAAAAGGGAACATTATTTTTGAAGAATAGTGTTTCTTTTGTTTTTATTGAAAAATTTTTAGGAAAATTTACTGTTTTGTATTGACAAATTGCCGTGTGTTTGCTATTATTATCTCGTTGTAATTTGTAGGGATATCGTCAAAAATATATTTGATTAAGAGATATCCACAATTTCCACGATTTTTGTGGACAAATTTCAACCAACTTTACAATCAATTTGTTTGTTTGGAACGCAAAATAAATTGGATAAGCAAGGCTTGCCTTGCAAACCAAACTGATAGCAATTCGCTTGTTGCAATTTGACATTCCACATCTTGCCACAAACCTTGCCCTCAATTTGGGATTTCCCCTTGCAAGTTGCTGATGCAAAAGGGAAGAACAAATTTTTAAGGAGGAAATTATGCCTACAATCAATCAACTAGTCAGACACGGAAGAACCAAAGTGACCAAAAAATCTCAAGCACCTATCCTTGACCAAAACCCACAAAAAAGAGGTGTTTGTCTTTCAGTCACCACAACTTCACCAAAAAAGCCTAACTCAGCTTTGAGAAAAATCGCTAGGGTTAAACTTTCAAATGGACAAGAAGGCACAACCTACATTCCAGGTGAAGGACACAACCTTCAAGAACACAGTGTTGTTCTTATCCGTGGCGGAAAAGTTAAAGACTTGCCAGGTGTGAGATATCACATCATCCGTGGAACACTTGACGCTGCTGGTGTTGCAAAACGCAAACAAGCTCGTTCAAAATACGGCGCAAAGAAGGCAAAATAATTTTGCAAATAAGCCCTTGTGGCTTGAAACAAACAATATAAGGAGGAAATTATGTCTAGAAGAAATCGTGCAACCAAAAGAGAAGTTTTGCCAGACCCAATGTATAACTCAACAGTTGTAACAAAACTTGTCAACCAAGTTATGCTTGACGGCAAAAAAGGTGTTGCTTTTGGTATTGTATATGGTGCTTTTGATATTATCAAAGAAAAAATGGGAGCAGACCCAATGACAATATTCACCCAAGCACTCGAAAATGTTAAACCTGTTCTTGAAACAAAGTCAAGACGTGTCGGTGGTGCAACATATCAAGTTCCTATGGAAATTAGACCAGACAGACGCCAAACTTTGGCTATCCGTTGGCTTGTAAGTTTTGCAAGAAAACGTGGTGGTGAAAAAGAAATGGAAAAGAAACTTGCCAGCGAAATTCTTGATGCCTACAACAATGCTGGTGGGGCAATAAAGAAAAAGGACGAAATGCACAGAATGGCAGAAGCAAACAAAGCCTTTGCTCATTTCAAGTGGTAATTTAAAGGAGTTATTATGGCAAGGAAATTTGCACTAGAAAAATATAGAAATATCGGTATTATGGCTCACATTGACGCTGGAAAAACAACCACCACAGAAAGAATTTTGTTCTACACCGGAAGAACTCACAAAATTGGTGAAGTTCACGAAGGTGCAGCAACAATGGACTGGATGGTTCAAGAGCAAGAAAGAGGTATCACAATCACATCTGCTTGCACAACTGCTCAAT
Source organism: uncultured Clostridia bacterium (assembly GCA_934776915.1). Classification (GTDB taxonomy): domain Bacteria; phylum Bacillota; class Clostridia; order Christensenellales; family UBA1242; genus UBA7862. The sequence goes on along the minus strand of CAKVNA010000025.1, from coordinate 245 downwards.
GGAAAGGTCATTGTATCAACATTATTGACACCCCAGGACACGTTGACTTCACCGCAGAAGTGGAAAGAAGTTTGAAAGTCCTTGACGGTGCTGTTGCTGTTTTTTGTGCCAGAGGCGGTGTTCAACCTCAATCAGAAACCGTCTGGCGTCAAGCAAACAAATACAAAGTTCCAAGAATTGCATATGTCAACAAAATGGATAGAGATGACGCAAACTTCTTCAGAGTTATTGATATGATGAAAGAC
>CAKVNA010000024.1 GCA_934776915.1 uncultured Clostridia bacterium | reverse complement strand
ATTTAATAAAATTTGTTTTCTTCAAAATGTGTGAATAAATATGCAAGAATATGTATAATTATTTGAAAAATTGTGTGTAAGCAAGTTTTTGGCGTGGTTATAAGAAAAATTTTGCATAAAAATTTGAGAAACTTCAATTATTGGTTGGACAAAATGAATTTGTGTGCTAAAATTTTAATGTATTATTTGGTCGTTTGCTTGTGGCAAGCGGACTTTGGAGGATATTGTGGCAAAAAGTTATGATTCAAAAGACCTAGTTGTTCTTGAGGGTCTTGACGCTGTTCGTTTAAGACCTGGTATGTATATTGGCTCAACTGGGAGCAAGGGCGTGCATCACATTCTGTGGGAAATAGTTGACAACTCTATTGACGAAATCACAAATGGGTTTGGCTCTAAAATTATTGTGACACTTCACAAAGATGGCTCGGCAACTGTTGAAGATGACGGGCGTGGAATTCCTGTTGACATTCACCCAACTTACAAAATTTCTGGGGCAGAACTTGTTTTTACAAAACTCCACGCAGGGGGCAAGTTTGACTCCAGCAACTACAACTATTCTGGCGGACTTCATGGCGTTGGGGCTTCTGTTACAAATGCTCTTTCCACCTATCTTGATGCGGAAATTTGCAGAAACGGCAAAAAATATGAAATTCGCTTTGAAAGTCTTGAAGACAAAAAGGGCAAAGTGCATGGCGGTGTTGTGACAAAGCCACTGACTGAAATTGGCAAAACGGACAAAACGGGAAGTAAAATTACATTCATGCCTGACAAGAGAATTTTCCTTGACAATGTTCTTGACGGGGGGGTTATAAGAAGAAGACTTAAGGAACTCGCTTTTCTAAACAAAGGACTTGAAATAACCTTTATTGACGAGAAAGACGATGTAACTCAAAACTACAAATATGACGGTGGACTTGTTGACTTTATTGAATATCTTAACGAAGCAAAAACTCCACTTTTTAGACCAGCACTTTATATTGAAAGTGAAAACGACAGACTAAAAATGTCTGCTTCCATTGAATACACAGACAGTTACACAGAAAGTTTCTTTTCTTATGTGAACAACATTCCAACCACTGAAGGTGGAACGCATGAACTGGGCTTTAAGTCAGGACTAACAAAAGTTATGAATGATGTCGCAAGGAAGTTGGGACTTTTGAAGGACAAAGAGGACAACCTTTTGGGCGAAGATTATAGGGAAGGAATTTCCGCTGTGCTTTCTGTTAAGATGCGTGACATTGAGTTTGAAGGACAGACCAAAACCAAACTCGGCAACCCAGAGGTTAAGGGAATTGTTGAAGGTATGGTGATAAAGGAATTATCTCGCTTCTTCGACAAAAAGGAAAATGCAAAAATTGCTGGCATAATTATGGAAAAGGCAAAAGGTGCTTCAAGAGTTAGATTGGCGGCAAAAAAGGCAAAGGAATTAACCCGTCAAAAAAATAGCATTGAAAACTCTAGCCTTGTAGGAAAACTTTCAAACTGCACAGGGAAAAAAGCAGAACTCAATGAATTGTTTATAGTTGAAGGTGACAGTGCTGGTGGCAGTGCAAAACAAGCAAGGGATAGGGGTTTTCAGGCAATTTTGCCACTTAGAGGCAAACCTCTTAATGCAGAAAAGAAACGACTTGACCAAGTTTTGGCAAATGAGGAAATAAGGTCTATTATTGGTTCACTTGGCACAAGTATTGGTGAAGATTTTGATATTTCAAATTTAAAATTTCACAAAGTTATTATTCTTTCCGATGCTGACCAAGACGGCGCCCACATCAGAGCTATTTTGCTAACTTTCTTCTTTAGATATATGAAAGAACTTATAACAAATGGCAATGTTTATATTGGGCTTCCACCACTTTATAAAGTGGAGAAAAAAGGGCAAGTTGAATATGTCTATTCGGATAAGGAATTGCCAGACGCAATAAAGAGATTTGGCAAGGGATATACAATTCAAAGATACAAAGGACTTGGTGAAATGAACGCCGAGCAGCTTTGGGAAACGACAATGAACCCACAAACAAGAACACTTGTTAAGGTTGGGGTTGATGATGTGGCAAATGCCGAACTCTTGATAACAACACTTATGGGCAATGACATTGAAGCAAGAAAAAAATATCTTTCTGAATATGTTGACTTTAACAAAGTTGACAACTTTATGAGGCTAGAAAAATAACTGTAATTTAAAGTCGAAAAACGGGGATAATTATGGACGATTATGAAGATGATGAAATCCTCCCGCCAAGAGCGATTGATGGGCAGATTGACATTGGAGAACTGTTTGTTCACGAGGAAGAAAAGCCAAAAGACGAAGACGAACGGGAAAGAATTGAAGTGGCTGACGGGCAGATGTCCTTGCTTGACGGGTTGTCCCTATGGCAAGACGAAAATCAAAATCTAACACAAAAGGACGAGGAAAACTTGAAAGCGAAAGACGGCAAAGACAAAACATTGAAATCTCTTTTGACAAAAATTGGGGGCGAGCCTTCAAAAGTGGTTAAAAAGCAGACCACAAGTGTAAAAAAAGAAGAAAAAATGACTGAAAAGACCACAAAACCCGCCAAAAAAGACGGGAAAGTTGCTAAAAAGAGTGAAAAGGTGGCGGGAAAAACTCAAAAAGACGAAAAAGTTGCAAAAACAGTTGCAAAACCTGCAAAAAAGACGATAAAAGAGGAAAAGAAAGCGGTTTCAAATAAAAAAGAAATGCCCTCAAAACCTTCCAAAGCAGAAAGCAAAAAGATTGAAGAAAAGTCAAAGACTTCAAGACGAAAAGCAGAAGAAGTGGACACAGATGTTTTCTTTGACAGTGACGAAAACCTAAAAGTTCGTCATGATGTTGAGGACTTGAACAAAGGCTTTGAGGAAGTGGATAGAAATGTTGGGCGAAATGTTTTTGCAGACCTCGGCGACCGTGATGATTATAAAAACCTAAACAGAGTTGACATTGAAGAAAAGGTTTATATGGAAAACTCGGGCGAAAATATTGGTGATGGGCTACTATACAAAAACCTTGACACAGTTTTGCACGAAAGTATGATTCCATATTCTGAACACGTCATTTTGGACAGAGCTTTGCCTCGGGTTGAAGACGGGTTGAAACCTGTTCAAAGAAGAATACTTTTTGCCATGTATGAACTGGGCAACACCCCAGACAAGCCTTTCAAGAAATCTGCTCGTATTGTTGGTGAAACGCTTGGTAAATATCACCCACATGGTGATGCTTCTGTTTATGATGCAATGGTCAGACTTGCTCAAAACTTTAATATGAGAAATATTCTTGTTGAAGGCAACGGGAACTTCGGAAGTGTTGACGGTGACCCTCCAGCAGCAGCTCGTTACACAGAAGTTAGACTTGCACCAATAGCACTGGAACTTTTGCGTGACCTTGACAAAAACACTGTTAAGTGGGGGCTTAACTTTGACGACACCCAAAAAGAACCTCAAATGCTCCCAGGCAGATTTCCAAATATCTTGGTCAATGGCTCATCTGGCATTGCTGTTGGACTTGCGACAAACATTCCAACACACAACTTGGGTGAAACTATTGACGGCGTTGTGGCTTATATTGACAATCCAAATATCACATTAAAGCAAATGATGAAGATAATAAAAGGTCCAGACTTCCCAACGGGTGGATATATCCTTGAAAGTTCGGAACTTTACAAAGCCTATGAAACTGGGCGTGGGAAGATTTATCTTAGAGCAAAAATGCACATTGAAGGTGCGGGAACAGACAAAAAGAGCATTGTTATAACGGAACTTCCTTATCAAGTGAACAAGGCAAGTTTGCTACAAAAAATTGCTAGTTTTAAGGACGAAGGGAAGTTTGGGTTTGAAAACATTGCAGAAATTAGAGATGAGTCGGACAGACACGGACAAAGAGCCGTTTTGCGACTTAAAAAAGATGCCAGCGTAAATAAGATTTATGAGTCACTGCTTAAAAACACTGAACTGCAAGGAACATTTGGCGTGAATATGGTCGCCATTGCGGGTGGCAAGCCAAAGCAAATGGGGCTTCTTGATATCATTTCATATTACAGCGAATATCAAAGGGAAGTTGTTTTAAGACGAAGCAAATATGACCTTGAACAAGCAGAAGAACGGGCACATATTTTGGAAGGGCTTATTATTGCAATCAAAAATATTGACGCTGTGGTGAAAATTATTAAAACTTCACCAAACACAACTGAAGCCAAAAGAAGACTTAAAGAGAAGTTTATCCTTGACGACAGACAAGCACAAGCCATTCTTGATATGCGACTTGCAAGGCTTACAAGTCTTGAGGTCAACAAACTTCAAGAAGAACTTAAGGGACTTAAAATTCTTATAAAAGAACTTAAATCTATTGTTGAAAGTCCAAGAAAACAATATGAAGTGGTCAAAAGTGAACTTTTGCAAATCAAAAAGCAATATAAGAGCGAAAGATTGACAAAATTCTTGAAAGATGACGAAAAGCCAGCAACGGCGGAAGAAATGGCAGAACAAGAAAACGAAGTGAAAGAACTTATCGTTTTAAAAACGGCTGACGAAACATTTAAGGCTGTGCCTGTTAAACAGTTTAATTTAAGCAGCAAAGAGTTGGGCGAAAATTCAACACTTTCACAAGTCCACACACTAAAACTCAATGTGACATCTGATGCAAATATTATTGCATTCAGCAACTTCGGAAATTGTCTTAAAATGCCAGTTGCAGCCTTTGGTGAGAGCAGATATAGAGATAAAGGCGTTGCAGATTATTCTATTTTTAAAGACTTGGCAAAAGATGAACACATTGTTGCCATTTATGACGAAAAGGATATGAAAGGCGAAGATAACCTTATATTCTTAACGAAATTTGGCATGATAAAGAAGACTGCACGAGAAGAATATACTCTTCTTAAAAAGACCTATCAAGCCATAAAACTTAAAGACGGTGATGAGGTTTTGGATGTTGTGCCAGAGCCAAAAGAAGATTGGACGATTGTTTTTGTGACGAAAGAAGGCATGGTGCTCAATGCAAAAACTGACGACATACCACTTCAAGGGCGTGTGGCTGGCGGTGTTAAGGGTGTGGCACTTGGGGCAAAGGACAGTTGTGCGTGCGTTGCTGTTTCTATAAAGAATGGCGGAGAAATATTGGTTGTTGGGGATAAGGGCGTTGCTAAGAGAACGACCGTTAAGTCCATAGAGCAAAGTGTAAGATACAGAAAGGGACAAAAAATAACGGCAACTGGTGGCAAGGTGGCATTTGCTGCGGTTATTGTTAATCCTACAACGATGGCGATTGTAACTGACGATGACTTGTTGTTCAAACCAACTGACCTTGTTGCGATTGACAGCAGAACAGGCAAAGGCAAGCCTATTGAAAAACAACTGAAAAACCTATCACCAAAGAAAGTTTATCTGTCGGTGGTGTAAGGAGAAATACACAAATTTGACTTAAATTGAAAACAAAAGATAAAAAAATTGATGTTTTAATATGATTTATGAAAAAGAGTGTATTAAATGCACTCTTTTACTTTTGAAAGCAAAAGACAGTTTTCAAAACGAATATTTGAGCAACATAAATAATAACTATAAATAGACGACAATGTTTCTACAAAACTAGACACATAAGGACAAAAAAGGCTTAATGTGAAAAGGAGAAATGAGTTATTATGAAGAAGCATACAAGAGTATGGTTTGTTGTTTTGAAAAGCAGGACAATGAAAGTTGCACTTTTTGTGTTGTGTTGCGCAATGCTTTTAAGTTTTAATTTTGGCAGCGAAAGTCTTGCAAGTGTATTCGTGCAGAAAACAAGGAAACTTCCAATTTATTGCGTGCAGAATGACCAAAAAGAAATTGCTATAAGTTTTGATGCGGCGTGGGGAAGTGACAAAACGGAAAGTATTTTGAAAATTCTTGACGAGCATAAGATAAAAGCAAATTTCTTTCTTGTTGGAATGTGGGTGGACAAAAATGAGGAACTTGTGAAGAAAATTGACGAGCAAGGACTTGAAATTGGAACTCACAGCAACACACATCCAGACTTTGTAAAATTGAGTGCAGAGCAAATGGAATTGGAACTTTCGACATCAAAAAAGAAGATAACAAAGGTCACTGGCAAGGAAGTTACACTTTTTAGGGCTCCTTTTGGGTCTTATAACAATCAAGTCTTATCCGTTGCTGAAAAACAGAACTTAAAGACAATTCAGTGGGATGTTGACAGTTTGGACTGGAAAGGGATTTCTGCAGAAAAAATTGTTGCAAATGTGCTTAAAAAAGTGCAAAGTGGCTCAATAATTTTGTGCCACAACAACGCCGACCACATTGTTGACGCTTTGCCAACCATTATCACCACATTGAAATCTAGGGGATATAAGTTTGTGACAATTAGCGAACTTTTGCTTGACGGAAACACAAGAATTGACCACACAGGGCGACAAATTGCATGCTGATGCAAAAAAAACAAAGGGAGATATAAAGATGAACTACGAAATGATGGAAAACAACAAAGTATTCTTGAAAGGAGTTGTAACAACAGAGCCAAAATACACGCATGAAGTGTTTGGCGAGGCTTTTTATGAACTAGACCTCAAAGTTCCAAGACTTTCAGATAACTTTGACTATATTCCAGTGACCGTATCAGAAAAACTTTTGACAGGTCAGGACTTTGAACTTGGGAAAGAGGTTGCAATTAAAGGGCAATATAGAAGTTACAACAAAATTGTAAACGGCAAGAGCAAACTTTTCCTAACAGTTTTTGTGCGTGATATTATTGAAATGGACGACAGCATGAACCCAAATGTTGTGGAAGTTGCGGGATATGTGTGCAAAGAACCTGTGTTTAGGGTGACGCCATTTGGCAGAGAAATTTGCGATGTGCTTTTGGCGGTCAATAGGTCTTACAACAAGTCTGACTACATTCCTTGCATTGCTTGGGGTAGAAATGCAAGATATGTCAGAAACATAAAGGTTGGTCAAAAACTCGAAGTTATTGGCAGAGTTCAAAGCAGGGAATATCAAAAGAAAATTTCCGAAACGGAAAGTGAAACTCGGGTTGCTTATGAAGTTTCTATGGGCAAAATTCACCTTGTTGACGAAGAAACAGAGAAAAACGAAGAAAAAACTGAGGAAATTCAACCAGCATAAGACAGTCTGCATAAAAAAGACAAAAAATTTATAAAATTACTCAAATTTCATTAAAATATGACAAAAACATATGAAGTTGGGCAAAATTCATTAAAATATGACAAAATAATATAAAAAACCGAGCATAAAGTGTTAAAAATGACATTTTATGCTTTTTTTTATTGTCCAAATGGACAAATATATATGTTTCTTATTTGATATAAAATATATTATATATAATAAGGCAAAAATTCTATTTTTTAGGATTTTGGGTGAAAAATTTTAAAAATAAAATTTTTATTTTATCGAACAAATGTTTGATAAAACTCGATTTGTGAACCGATTTTGACATATTTTGGGGTGTATTATGGGGTAACAAGATTAAATTTTGCCCAAAATTGATGCTTTTTTGGGTCAAAAAAATAATTTTGTAAAAAATATTAAAAAATATTAAAAAATATGACACTCTTTCTTGACTTTTGAAAAAGTGGCTTATAAAATTGAAATGTAGGGTGGCGAAAATAGTTTTTTTGGAGAGGGAAAAATGAAATTTGAATTTTGGTGTAAATCGTTTTTGTCTATATATAAACTGTTGCCTGCTTTGTGTGACAGCATAGACAATATTATTGAAGCAAGGGCAATTTCGCCTGTGCAAATGCAAGAGGACGGCGCATATCGTCAAACAAATGCAATTATAACTTTGTCACAGCAAAAAGTCAATTTGATAAATCTAAAGGTGCTTACTGACAAAGCTTTGGTGCAACTTGATGAATATTCTGCCAGACTTATTATCAATCATTTTGTTGACGGAATTTCAAACAATGATTGTGCAAAAAGATTAGGTCTTTCTAGAAGGGAGTATTTTAGAAAAAAACAAAAAGCACTTAAGAGTTTTGAAGAATACTTTATGCAGAACTTTCAAAATGCCAAAAGAGTGTATAATGAAGTTTTTAAAGGTATTTTTTGGCAAGAAACAATGGAAAAATTGTGCTCGTATGAAAAAATGGGCGGAAACATTGAAGATTGCCCTGAGGTTGTATGCAATTTGCTTTTAAAACGCCTTAGAAAAATGATTTAGTGCAAGAAAGATTGTAAAAGGTGACAAAACTAGTTGAAATTTACTGAAAAATTGCAATTTTTATTAAAATAGGTGTTAATTGTTGAAACAGGCAAAAAACAGTTAAGTTTTGCAAATATCTGCGATAATATGCTGAAAAAAGTAAAAAATGGTTTATTTTTGGTGAAGATTACATAAATTTGAGTAAAAATAGCAAATTTTAGACAAAGATAACAACAAAATAGCGAAAATAGAAGAATTTAGAGAAAATTGTAATTAGATTGTGTTATCTGTTTGGTCTTGAATTTGACGAATGGTCTTTGGGTGAAGTTTGTTTTTGGGGGTGTGTGATGTGAGATTTTTTTCAATTTTATAGGGTTTTAGAAGAAGATAGATAAGAAGCCCAACGGGAAGGGTTGTAAGAAGGATTATCAAGATTTTTGAGCCTAGTGAAATATCTACCAAGTTATACAGATAGTCGTTTGATTCGCCAAACGGAGAAGATATTGCGGTGGTGCGTTCGGAATTTAGGGGAATGTGGGATAGTTGATCTGCTAGACCTTTGTAAATGTATCCCCGCTCGCCAGTGGTAGTTGTGCCAAAATACCAAGTTGAACCTCTGCCAGAAATATTTTCTTGCCCGACAGTTTTTCCATAATAATTTAGAGTTGTGTTTTGCTCAACGGTCGTTATGACTGTTGGGCTTTTTGATGTGGGGTTGGCGACAAGGTCTGTGCCTCCTGGTGAAAAAACACGAAAGGTTATGTTTTCAAGATAAGGCGTTTCGGGAGTTTCTTTGACGGGGGTGACAGATGATTTTAGGACAAAGCCCGTTAGGTCACGATACATAACTTTGTAAAATTTGCTGTCATAGTTTGAAAGCAGTCCTACAAAATATGTTTCGGGAATTTCAAAAAGAATGTTTGAGGGGTCAAGGGAGGAGGGGGATTTGTAAAGATATACGCCACTGGTTTCTGCTCGGGCGTAGGTGTAGGAGGTAAGTGACGAAGTGTAGGTGGTAAGTGATGAGGCGTAGGTGGTGGGGTGGGAAAAATTTAAAAAAGGAGAAAGCAAAACAACAAATAAAATTGCTGTTGCAAAAAGAAGACAAGAAAATGAGTGGTCTTTAAAATGTTTCAATTTTAGACTCCTTTATGGTGATTGTGATAATAAGTTTGTGTTTTTATTTTAGCAATATGCAAAAAGAGAATTGTTGGAGAGATTGTCGAAAGGGATATATTATGGAAGAAAAATACGAAAACAGCGAGAGGTTAAAAGAAATTTTGCTCAAATTGAGAAAGATTTATAACATTTTGGAAAGTCGCAAAAACGATAAACTCGCAAACTACAACTCGGGGAAGATTAAGCATAAAAAACAAATTGCCTTCCATAAGTGTCAAAAGCGAAATAGGTGGGTTTTTGGGGGCAACAGAACGGGCAAGACTGAGTGTGGGGCGGTGGAATGTGTGTGGCTTGCTAGGGGCAATCACCCTTACAAGAAAAACAGAAAAAACACAAGCGGTTGGGTGGTAAGTGTTTCGCAACAGGTGCAAAGAGATGTGGCTCAAAAGAAAATTTTAAGTTATTTAAGACCCGAGTG
>CAKVNA010000023.1 GCA_934776915.1 uncultured Clostridia bacterium | reverse complement strand
TTATTGACAAGTTTTCAAGGGCGAGCGATTTGTCGTTGTCGTCAAGGGCTTCTTCAAGTTTTATAAAACTTTCATCTATTGTTCTTATTTTATCATAGTTTGTAAAATAGGTGATATATTTTTTCTGACTGTCCCAATAGGCTTTTGTTTCGTCAAACTTGCTTACAACTTGCGTGGCATTTAATTCCTCCTTATGTTGGGCAAAAAGGACAGTTAACTCATTGGAATAGCCTTGAAGGGTGGAGTAGGTCGATTTCAAAAGCAATTCTTCCAATATACACACGCCAACAAGAATGGCGATAAGAATTAAAACATAGATATTTCTTTTCATTCTTCCACCTCGCACATAAAAGTCTTGCAAGGCTTATTTTTTTCTTGATAATAAACATTGCCATTGCTGTTTATTGTCAGAACTAAAATGTCACTTACACTCTTTGTCTTTTGTGACTTCATAAGTTTTTGAAGAAAGTTCTGTGTAAGTTTCAGTTCATTCAGATTTTCTTCCATAACTTTTCCGTCATTTACAAGAACATAATTCAACGCACTCTGCTCTGGGGCGAGTTTTAGTTGCTCGCTAGTTGCGGGACTGGCGGTGGATTTTAAAAGTACGCTTATATTTCCATTTGTTTCTACAATGGCAAAAGCCACATCTGCTAGGTCAAAGCACTCGCACCCTCTAAGCCCCTCGGTCAAGTCGTTTAATGTCATGTTAAGTTGTTTTAGGGCGGGGTAGTTTATGCCGTCGCCGTCAATGACAATAATTGGTTTGCCATTTAGAAGTTTTCTAAAAAAAATACTTTTGCGATTGAGCAAGGTGAAGCCATGATGCAACACAACAAGTGTCAAAAGTGGCACAATGCCAAAAACAAGAGGAATGGAAACATCACTCATAGGGATACAAGCCAAGTCGGCAATTATAAGTGTTACTACAAGCTCAAATGGCTGCATATCGCCAATTTGTCTTTTGCCCATAATTCTGACAGCAAAAAGGACAATCAAATAAATTATTAAAGACCTTAAAATTAACGTTATCATATGCACAAATATTTACAATTTTGCAAATTTTATGCGTCTTTTTTGGCTTGTTTGATGGAATTCTTTTTGATTGTAATTTTTTTGAAGTCTGCAAAAGAAAATTTGAATAGGTTGAAAAGCAGCCCAAAGATAAGATAGAAAACTGTTGCAATTATGCAAGATAGTGCGAGCGACACAAACATTGGGAAAATATTTTTGCAAAGATTATAGACCCAGCGGGACATCATTACGCTTGCAAGGGAAGATAGAATTGTTAGAAGCAAATATTTGAGGTTGAAAAAGTTGTCACCAAGAAATTTGTTGAGCATGACAATGTTAAGAATGCTTGCTCCGCCAAGACACAATGCCATGCCCCAAACAAGCGACAGAACCCCAAGTTTTGTCGTGAGAAAAACTATGCAAAGAACAAGTGCCACCGCTCCAACAAGATAATTTACAAAACTTTTAACTTCAAGATTAAGTGCATTCAAGCACGAAACAGTCACCCCGCTAAGGCATATTGGAAGGACAAGAAAACTTGAATAACTTAGGAAATAGCCCGAGTCGGCATTGTTATAAAAAAACATTCCTATAGGCCCACCAAGTGAGAAAAACAGTGGGATAAATATAAAAGATATGAAGATTGCAAACTTTATAGAAAAGTGAATTTTTGACTTGATTTCGTCATAATTTTGGGTAAAAACTGCAGAAGATAAGTCAGGGATAAGTGTTGTGGACAAAGCACCAATGACTGTTGACGGAATATACAAAAGTGGGAATGTCATGCCCATTGCAACGCCAAAAATTGCAAGTGCTTGGTCATTTGAATAGCCAACACTCACAAGTTTCAGTGGAATTATAACTGAAATAAGAGGAGTGAGCAGGCTTGAAACAACTCTGACTATTGTTATAGGAAGTGACGACTTTATAATGGGTTTCACAAGCCCTTTGGGACTGGCAAAGCCGCCGCCCCGCTTAAGATATAAAAGCAAAACAAGCACGCTTGAAGCAACACAAGAAATTGTGTAAGAAATGCCCGCTAGAAAGACTTTTTCAAGCGAGAAGCTGAGAACTGCAAGGAACAAAACAGTGAGGACAATTCTTACTATTTGTTCAACAAATTCAGTTAGCGACACCCAAAAATATTGTTTTTTGCCCCACAAACTGCCACGCAAAATAGAATAGACTGTTGAAAAAACAAGTGAAGGCAGAAGAATTAAAAGAATGACGGTGCAACGAGTGTCGGTGAATATGTTTGAAAGGATATTTCTAAAAATAAACACAATTCCACAGAGGGCAAGTGAGGTACAAGCACCAATCAAAAGTGCTGCTGTAACAGTTTTAAAACTGCCTTTCTTATCATTTTTTGTTTCAAATTCTGATGTCTTTTTGCTAACAATTAGAGGAAGTCCGCTTGAAATAAATGTTTCAAGAACCATAAAGACAGAAAAGGCTATTTGGTAAATCCCCAAGCCTTCTGCTCCCACCATGCGTGAAAGGAATATTCTAAAAAAGAACCCCAACGCTCGTGTCAACACCGAAAAAGATGTTATAACTGCCAATGCTTTAAAAAGTTTTTTCAAAATTTTCTCCTATTGAATATATATATGTAAATATATTTACGATTTAGATGTTGTTAGAATGAAAAAGGAGAAAAAAAATGAGTGAATTTAAAGAAGTTGACATTTTGCCGTTTGAAGTGGTGAAAATTGTGGGAAGAAAAAAGGTGGATATTGCAAGGGAGTTTTCACTTCCACAAGCGGCAATTTTGGGGGAAGACAACGGGTTTGCAATCGTTGATAGGAAAACAAACAGAGTTCATACAGTGCTTCCTGGAGAAACATTAAACTCCATTGCACAAAAATATGGCACATCTACACAAGCAATTAAGGAGAAAAATAACATTTTATTTATATTTGTTGGACAACAGTTGCTCATATAGTTGCAAAGACCGACCGAAAAATGCTATAATAACTCCAAGGTTAGGTTTCAGATGATAACAATAAAAGAAGTTAAAACAAAAAGTGATATAAAAAAGTTTGTAAATTATCCACACAAACTTTACAAAGGTAACAAAAATTTTGTGCCATTTTTAAACATAGATGAAGTAAACAAATTTGACCCAGACAAAAATGAGTCTTATCATGATTGTTCAGTCAAGTGCTTTTTGGCATATAAAGATAAAAAGCTTGTTGGCAGAATTGCTGGCATTATTCAAAAGTTATACAATGAAAAAGTCAACGAAAAGCGTGCAAGATTTTCTCGTTTTGATTGCATAAATGACGGGGAAGTGGCAAAGGCTTTGTTTGATGCAGTGGAAAGTTGGGCAAAATCAGAGGGTATGACAACAGTGCATGGGCCAATGGGCTACAACGACCTTGACAGAGAAGGTTTGCTTATTGAAGGCTTTGACCAAATGTCAACATTTGAGGAACAATACAACTTTGACTATTATGGCAAACTTATTGAAGACAATGGCTTTAAGAAAGAGGTTGACTGGGTGGAATATAGAATTTTTGCACCAAAAGAACCAAATGAAAGAGTGGACAGAATTGCAGAAGCAGTGGCAAAAAGATACAAACTCAATCTTATCACTCCACCAAGCATAAAGTGGTTTGTGGATAACTACAAAGACCAATTCTTTGATGTTTTGGATGCAGCATATTCGCCACTTTATGGAGTTGTTCCATTTTCGGACAAAATGAAGGACTCACTTATTTCACAATTTGGACTTATCTTGAACAAAGATTTCTTGGTCGGGATTACAAACGAAGAAGGCAAACTTGTAGCATTTGGGCTTGTTTTCCCATCGCTTTCAGAATCTGTCAACAAGAGTAAGGGAAAGATTTTGCCATTTGGCATTTTCAGAATGTTAAAGCAAATTAAAAAGCCAAAGAGCATTGACTTGGGGCTTATTGCAATAAGACCAGAGTATCAGAACAAAGGTGTCAATGCAATGATCGTGTCGCACCTCATTCACGGAATGATTGAAAAGAACATAGATTATGCCGAAACAAACCTTATGCTTGAAGACAACACAAGAATTCAAGGACAATGGAGTGTGTTTGACTATATTCAACACAAAAGACGCAGAAGTTATATTAAGAAGATTTGATTGATTATATATCTAAATTGTGTTGAAAGAAGTTAGAATATTTGCTAAACATATAATTGATTACATTTTCATATAAAATAAAAAATCAAGTGTAGAATTTGAATATATAATAAACAAAAAAATCTCACAGTTTTGTGAGATTTTTTTGTATCAGTTATTATCTTTTCTTTTTGCCTTGAGGCTTATCTTCATTTTTTGTTTCTTTAGGATTTTTCAAAGCGTTAAATTCTTTTTCAACTTGCTTTTTCTTGCTTTTGATTTCTGACCTTTCGCTTGATTTGATGTTTTGATTGCTTTGAAGATAGGTCACTGCAGATTGCAAATATTCCATTCTATCTTTAACTTTGTTAAGTTTTTTGGCATATTCGCTATAAAGTTTTCCATCAATTGCTTCGTCACCTGTAGATTTTGATTCATACTCAGCTTTTATGCTGTCATATTCTTCTTGAAGGGAAGCAAGTTGAGTGTTAAGACTTTCAAGACTATTTTCTCTTTTTGATTTAAGGTCTGCTTTAATTTGCTTTTCGTTGATTGCTTTTGGAGATTTCTTGTAATCTGCTTTCTTTGTCTTTTCATGCTTTTGCTTTTTAGGAACACGCCTTAGGATATATCCCGCAATAGCGAAGCCAAGTGCTACAACAAGAAGAAGGGAAGAAGCAATAATCCAAATGTTTACATCAGCGGAGTGGGAATGTTCTGTTGTTTCGTCTTTCTTTGTTTCTTCTGCTTTTTCAACCACTTTGGAAACGATTGTATATTCGTCATATGTCTTGCCTGCATATTCGTTTGTGTCAACGTCCGTAACTGTGTAACTGTCAATATACATCTTTCCTGTTGCTGGTTTTTCAGAAGTTCCAAGAGAGAATAGGAGTTTTACATTTTGGTCGGCTTCTGCAAGAAGATAAATTGTATAGAGTTTGTAGCCATTTTCTTCGTCATCTTCTTCCACTTCTGGGGTAACTATCTTTTTGAAGATATTTGTGTTTTCTTCGTCTTCAACAATATTTCCGTCAGAGTCAAGCGTAACAACTTCCATTCTGCCAGCACCGTCAGTTGATAATTCGTCAGTTCTTATCCAAGCACAGAATTTGTAATAACTTCCTTTTTTGAGGGAATAGGTGTAACTTGTTGCGATGGTTTGATAACTGTTTTCAAAAGTGTTGTGAAGTGTCAAAACTGATGTTGATGACTTTCTTATTGGAAGGTCTGGATAATCAAGTTTGTTATAAATTTTTGCTGAACATTCGTTTTTGTTTGAAATTTTTGTTATGTCAAAGCCAAGTGCGTCTTGTGATCTTTTATTTCCGTCCATTCTTGCTGTGTCAAAATTATTTTCATAAAGATTGACGGAAAGGCTTGTTGAGTTTGCAATGGTCTTTTCTGAAGAAAGATAACCTGCACAATCGAAGAATGCTGCTTGTGCTTCGCTTGCGTTTCCATGAACGCCAACAACCATTTTTACATCTGTTGATGAAATGCCGTTTGTAAGATAGAAGTAAAGTTGCTTCCATTCGCCGTTTGTGTTGATATTGTCAAAAATTGCAAGAGTTTTGTTGTTGCTATCCACAAATTTTACATATGCTTTTGCATTTTTGTAAGTGCTTACGCCAACAAAGAATGTAACTTTGCTCTGGCTTGACTTGCTGTTTGAAGAAACTGTGACTGCACTGCTTGTGTAGGAAACATCTTCTGAAGTTGAGCTTCTGACCATAAGGACATTTTCTGTGTCTTCTGAATAATCGCCTTTGTTAAGATTGTAGAAATCTCTGTAGAAAGCGTAGTTTGCACCTGGGTTTGTTATTGTGCTGTATCTGTCTTGTGGATTTCTTGAACCGTCAGCAAGGAAGTGTCCAACTCTAACAATTCCGCTGGAAAGTGTTTCTGAAGTAGATTTTGAAACTGTCCAACTGGTTGGAACGAGAGGATAGTTCATAACTATTGAGCCGTCTGTGCCTATTGTGTAACTGTTTGAAAGGGAATCAATAGTTGCAAAGTTGAATTGACCATTTTTGATGCTTGAAGTGTCTGTCATGCTGGACAAATCAAGAGTGTTTGATGAAGAAGTCTTTGAAGATAGTTCGCTTGATGTTATGGCTTCCAAAACAATGTTATCCACAACAGCCCAGCCTTTTTCTGTTCCAAGTGACAATTTAAGAGAAACTTTTTCATCACTTTCGCTGCTGCCCTTAATGTAGAAACTTACAACAGAGAAGCCGTTTCTTGCATCTGTGCTTGAAGATCCTTTTAGGGAAGATTGAGTGATTGCTTTTGAAGCAAGCTTTTCATTCATTGGTGTTAGGGTTGCAGTAAGTCCAGATGTATCACCGCCTGTTTTCAAAACAAATGACAATCTGTAAATTCCATGTTGATAAATTGTAAGAGTGTTGTCTTTCGCAGCGTCTTTGTCGTCTGTGACAGATGAAATTGTTTTTGCTTCTGCAACAGCGGCACTGTTTACAAAGAACAAAGATTTGCTTGTTGAGGCATTTCCGTCAAAAACATCTGCATTGTTGCCAGTCGTTTCAAAAATAGAGTTGATTTGTGAATTGATGTAGTCTTTTGTGTTTACATAAATATCACTTGCTCCGTTCCCGCCTTTCACTGTCCAGAAGTCAAGGTCTTGTTCAAAGTCGGAGTTCTTAAAAGAGGTGAGGGCAGTTCTTTGGAAACTCTTTTTTGCACTTGTGCCAGCATTTGCTGCATCAAGATAGTCTGCTTCTGCCACTTCTGAAACTACGATGTGGTCATAAAACACAGCCCCAGCATTGTTGCCTTTTTTAAATTTGAGTTGCAAAGTGAAACTCTTTGCTTCAAAAGAATCTGTTTGGACATAAAGGGTGTATTTGCTCCATTCGCTTGTTGTGACATTGAGTGACATATCAAGTTCTGGGGAATAGATAGTGCCAGACCCGTTGCCTTGTGTCATTGCATATACACTTATTTCATAAAACTTATCTGCTTCAAGGGTTGCAGAGTCGCTTGTAACATATCCGCTTGTTTGTCCAGTTGCATTGCTTGCGCCACGGAACATGAGGATATAGTTATCTGGGTCGGAAATGTTTGTTGATGGCTTTGGCTTGTTTGCCAGTCCATAACTGTTTGAACTGCTTGTATCAATGACGCCGCATGAAACATCTTCTGGCACAGTGACTGTCCAGTTGTTTCCGTCAACAGAAGCAGGGAAGTTTTCGCCCCTATCTGTTTTTGTCTTAAAATCTCCATTTTTGATTATGTCGGTTTTTACAGATTGATAGTATGCTGCTTGCACATTTGGGTGAGAATATCTAAGCATTGGCACGCCAGACAAAACACATGTTGCAGAAAGTGCAAGGGCCACAAGTGTTTTTTTAGTTTTTCCGAGATTGTGTTTCATAAATGACCTTCTTTACTATATTGTCGAGCCAAATTATAGGCTCATTTTCTATTGTTGAGTTGAAATGAAACTCATAACTCTTGCATTATATAATAACTGGGCGAAAAATGCAATCAATTTTTGTTAAATATTATTATATAAAATATTTTTCTAGTAAATTAACATAATAGAATTATGGACAAGAAGAAAAAAACTATAATTTTTTTTGTGTGTGCAGGGCTGGTTGGCATAATAAATGGACTTTTTGGGGGTGGAGGAGGTATGTTATGTGTGCCAATTTTTAAGGCTCTTTTGAAATTGGAAGACAAGTCCTCTCATGCAACGGCGGTTATGGTGATGTCCATTGTAAGCATTCCAACTCTCATTATTTATCTCTTTTCATTGCCATTTAAGACCGATGTTGGAATTCTTGTCACAATAGGGTCGCTTGTTGGCGGACTTGTGGGGAGTTTTATTCTCAAGAAAATTAACAACAGACTTCTAAACTTTCTTTTCGTTCTTGTGCTTATTGCTTCAGGGCTAAAGATGTTCTTTTAAGATAATTTGCAAAAAGTGTAAATTTTAAACCAGTAAGGAGAAAAAATGTGGATTGTATTTGTTATTTTAGGGCTTGTAACGGGGCTTATGGGGGCTTTGGGACTGGGTGGCGGAACGGTGCTTATTCCGCTGTTGTCGCTTATTGGAGTGGGGCAAAAAGAGGCTCAACTGATAAATGTTTTTTCCTTTGTCGTCATGGCATTTATTGTCCTCATTTTCAACATAAAGAACGGGCTTGTTGATGTCTTTCCAGCGGTTATATTCTCGTGCATTGCAGTGCCATTTGCTGTGATTGTGGCATTATGTGTTAGGGGAATTGACGAACATGTTTTAAAGATAACCTTTGGAACATTTTTACTCATTATGGGGGCGGTGGAACTTGTGTGTTATCTTAAAAAGTATCATTCAAAATAGGCTAATATATTAAAAAATAAATGTTGTCAGGAAAATTTTTTCTTGACAATTTTAATTTGTGTGATATTTTGTAGGGGAAGACAAGACTTGGGTATTTTTGTTCAAAGTTGTTGCCTTCAAACAAAATTTAAAGGTTTTTCAATATTTATTGCTAGAAATTGCACGCTTTGACGCAAATTTTCTTTACAACTTTCAAAACTTCGTGTAAAATACAATGTGATAAGGAGTAAAAAAATGGTTGATAAAGAAAAATGTATCGGCTGTGGCGCTTGCGAAGGTGTTTGCCCAGTTGGAGCAATAAAGATGATTGACGGCAAGTCGCATATTGATGACGAAATTTGCATCGGCTGTCACACCTGTGAAGGCATATGCCCAGTGGAAGCAATCAAGATTGAAAAATAAGCAGTTTTCTGCAAAGGAGTTTTTGTTTTGGAAAAATTAGCAGTAATTCATTTGGGAAGCACAAAAATAAATCTTACATTGTCATATCTCAATCAAGAAGGCAATTATGTTGTGTTTCAAGATATGAGCGAACCAGTCAAAATTGTTGACGACTTTGACGGGGAAGGACTTTTGAGAATGGCACGAAGCAGCGAAGCGTTGGTCGTTCTTAAAATGTTTAGAATGATGTGTGAAGTGAACAAGGTTACAAATATTTATGCCGTTGGCTCACACTCTCTAAAAACCCTCAAAAACTATCGCAGTTTTTTGGACGAAATATACAATATAACGGGCTTTAAGTTTAGAATTCTTGAGGAAGATGAGGAACTTTCAAACCTCTATTGTGGGGTTATAAACACTCTTGACATTCCAAAGGGCGTGATTGTAAATGTAAGTGGCGGCTCAACCCGAATTGTGCAATATAATAGAAGAAATATTGTAAATCAAGTGGTCATTCCATTTGGCTCTTATAAAGTGGCAAAAAGTTTGGAAGGGGCAGCAAGCGTTGCCGAAGGTTGCGACCTTATGGTCAAAAAATTTGCTGAAAGCATAAGGGAAATTGATTGGCTTAGAGATATTGACCCAGAATTCAGTTTTGTTGGCGTGGGCAATGCCTTTTTGAACGCTGGCAAACTCTCTCGCAAACTTAGAAAATATCCAGTTGACATCGCTCACAACTATTCAATGACAAACTCTCAATTTGATGATATTTTCAAACTGATAAAGACACTTGATATCGACAAAACAAAGAAAGTTAAAGGCATTTCGTCAGAGCGTGCCGATGTTTTTGCTGCGGGAATTTGCATGACAAAAGCAATTTTTGATGTGTGCAAATTTGAGCAAGTTACAGTG
>CAKVNA010000022.1 GCA_934776915.1 uncultured Clostridia bacterium | reverse complement strand
ATCAACGAGGTGGTGCTGTGTATGCAAAAGGCGGCAATGTGAGATTTGAAGGCACAGCAGACGGCAATGCGGCAGTCAATGGCGGAGCGTTCTATCTTGACGGAGAGTCAAGGCTTGTTTTAAGCGGAGCAAAAATTCAAAATTCAACAGCAGAAAATGAAGGCGGCGCAATCTATGTTGGCGGGTCAAGTTATGTTCAATTTGTTGGCGACACAACTGTCCTATCTTCAAACACAGCCACTCGTGGCGGGGCAATGTTTGTCAATTCGTCAAATACAAACACAGTTATCAAAAATGTTACACTTGACGCAAACTCTCTTTCCGAAACTTCAGCATTTGGCGAAGTGCTATATATCTCGGGGAGTTCTCAAGTGACAATGCAAGGCAACATTGAACTTGTTGTATCATCAGCAGACAATCATCAAGTTTATGTTGGCAAAAACGCAACACTCACTCTTACAAGTGCAAAATTTGTAAATAGCCTTGGCGAAGATGTCGTGTCAAAGACAACGGCCGAGTCGGAAATCAGAGGCACTTCTGTTTCGCACGGAAGAATTGTTATGGACGAAAAGTCTTATATAACAGATGTGTATTTCAGTCCAATTTCTAAGGAAAAACTTGGCAGTTTTAATATTGAAATTATTTCTGTTTCGGGCAATATGGCTAATACAATGAACGGCAGAGAAAGAATTGTTATTCACCTTTATGATGTTGCCGAAAATACAGAAATTGCTGAACTTCATATGGTGAAGTTTGATAGTCACTCTCTTGCAGAAGATGCTGAAGAATATTTTGAACTTGATGAAGAAACAAAGAAATTTGTGCTTGTTGCAGAGGGCAATTATCTTGACATTATCAAAATGGCAGATGATATTACAATCGACCCAAACGGCGGAGAAATAACCTACAACGGCACAACTTACGCAGAGCCATTTAAGATACAACTTGACGATTCTGACGATAACACCCTTAAATTCCTTGACGAACTAACGGGATTTAAAGCGGGTTACAGATTGCAAAACTATTTTGACGGTTATGCTGAAGGCATTTCAACTGTCAGAAGAATGAACTCTCAAACTCTCAAACCTTATCGCCAAGTTACATTGAAAGCAGTTTGGGAGCAAAGAACCTATGCTTACAAGTCATATTATCAAAACGACAAAGCGGAATACATTGAAGTTGGCGGCGGGAATATTATGTTTACAGACAAAATTTATCTCACCGCTCCAGCAAGACAATATTTAACTTTCATAGGCTGGAATGTATTTTATGTTGACGCTACAACATCAAACTTTATTCCTCTTATTGACAATATGATAGGGCTTAAAGACTCTTTCTCTTTAAACAGAATGGGTGCAACTGTTGAAGAAATAAAAGCAAAACTTAAACTTGTTGAAAACAACGGCGGCACAGTTTGCTTTGTGGCTCAATATGAAGAAACAATGGTTGAAGTAACACTTTGCGGCAATGGCGGAACAAGCAAAAGTGGCGAAACAATGGTCAAGATGTCAATTCCACAAAGCAGGGAATATTTGACATATGCTTCGCTTCTTGACACCTTTAGCATGCAAGACTATGCAATCAATGGACTATTTACGGGCGATGATGATATCTATCACGAAAACATCGACACTTGGTATGATTTCTCAAACCCTTCAATCAGCATAAAAGATACAACAAAATTGCTTCTTCACTGCAACTGGCAAAAAGTGGAAGCGGTTATTATCAAAAACAATGTTTCTGCGGGCGAAATAAATAGAATTAACTATGAAACAGTTGGCGAAGCAATCAAAAATCTTCTTGACGGTGACACACTTGAAATTGTTTCAAGCAAAATTGAACTTAAATCGGCTCTTGTGTTTAACAAGGCTATCTCAATAAAAGTGACTGCAAGTAAGCCAGTTACACTTGTAAGAGTAAAAGATAGTTCAAATCGCTTAATCTATTCAAGTTATATGATAAGGGTTGAAAACGGTCAAGTTACATTTGACAGCAACAATTCTACAATAACCCTTGACGGCGAAACAACTCGAAGCACAGACGGTGCAATTTATGTGGCAAGCGGGGCAACTCTTGTTGCGGGTGATGTGCTTGTTGTGACAAATCAAAATGTAAGAAATAATGGTGCAGCAATAGTAAACAACGGCAAACTTACTCTTGTTGGGGCAAGAATAACTAACTGCTCCACAATGG
The DNA here is from genome assembly GCA_934776915.1 of uncultured Clostridia bacterium. GTDB lineage: Bacteria > Bacillota > Clostridia > Christensenellales > UBA1242 > UBA7862. The sequence goes on along the minus strand of CAKVNA010000022.1, from coordinate 7,584 downwards.
GAAATGGTGGTGCCGTTTGGAGCAATGGCAACTTGCTTGTGAGTGATGTGACAATAGAAAATTGCAGTGCAGTAAATGGCGGTGCAATATGGACAAGCGGCATGGCAGAAATTGCTGGCGGAACATTTGACAAAAACAGTGCAACAATGGGTGCTGGTGTTTATGTTGGCAACAAGATTGAAGGAGCGGGCGAAGGAATTGTCATTCATTCTGCAACATTTAAAAACGGAAATATGGCAACTTATCAAAGCAAAACCCTTGACGAAGTTGAAACATATGGCGGTGCAATGTATGTGGCGGAAGGTGTGCAAAGAGTTGTAATCAGTGTAAGCACACAAATTGTTGAAAACAAGGCAACATATGGCGGTGGGCTGTATTATGTCGGAGATAAAACTGCTCCAGCAATAAGCAACATCAGTTTTGAAGCGGGCTGCGTGCTAAGTGGCAACAGTGCCGTTTGGGGCGGGGCAATTTGCTTTGGTCCACTTAATGACAACTTTAACAATCATGTTGTAAGAATAATATCTGCAGACATAAGTTCAAACACAGCAACATATGGCGGTGGCATTGCAGTTCTTAAGGGAACACTTGAAATTTATGGCGGAAACATTGGCAAAAACATTTGCACAAGTCTTGCTCAAAATGTTTATGTTTCACTTGGCGGTAAACTTTCAGTTTATGGTGGAGCGATAGGCTCGGCAGATACAAGCGGTTCAGAAATTGTTATTGTCGGAAGCACTCTTGCCGACCTTAGCGGCAAAATGGAACTTGCAGGTGGCGGCGATATCTATGACACAGTAAAACTTCTTGACGGAGCAAAAATAAATGTTAAATCTGACATAACTTCAAGCAAAGTTATATCTGTTGCCATTGAAAATTATCCAACTGGAACAGAGGAGGTTGTTGTTCCAACATTTGACGACAATCTTGACACAGACGCAACAAAATTTGAGGTGGCCGGCAGTCAAAAGAATAGCCACAGAACAAAAGCAAGCGGACAAGATGTCGTTATAACTCGTGCAATGTTCTCGCTTATCATTGACACAGATGGCGGCGTGCTATCAAGTGACATAGCGGGCATTAGACAATATGGCACAAGATTTGTTACAGATGTTATGTTTGGAACAAATTTAACAAATCTCCTTGCAAACACAACAGCGACAAGAGAAAGACGAGAATTTGCATATTGGGGCATTGTTGACAGCGAAAATGTGACAGAACTTGCAAAAGACTACTCTATGCCTTATGGCGACTTGCAAATTAAAGCAGTTTACACACAAACGCTATTCATTTTGACACTTGACTTTAATGACATAAACGGACTCAGCAAAACTAAAGCAGAATTTAATGTTCAAGACTTGCAAAATGAAAACTTCCGCAACTTTAAAATTGATACTGCAAGTGTTAGCGTTGAAGTGTTTGTGACGGGTGAAGACTCAAATGCAAAACAAACACTAGCAGCACTTGCAAGCAGACTTAGCAGATTTGGCTACACACTTTTGGGCTTTGACCTAAGTGCTGGAACATCTGCTGGAATAGACCTTGACGCAAGCAACTTTGAAATGTCGGCAGAAGACACAACTGTTTATGCAATATGGGTGGCAAACAGTTATGAAGTCACATTCCACAGCAACCCTTATGAAAGCGAAGAAGAAATAAAAACAATTTCCGTCAACTATGACGAAAACTTTGCACTTCTTGGTGCTGATGACATTTCTCTTGGCGGTTACATTCTTTCTGGCTGGGCATTGTCTTCAGACGGCAACGGCAAAACTTACAAACTTGGCGAAAATCTTTTGATGAACAAAGATATGACTTTGTCACTTAACTTCTATGCCATTTGGAGTGCAAAACAATACACTGTTGCATATGAAAGCGGACTTGCAGAAGCAACAGGAACTGTTGAAGACACAGTTATGACCTATGGAGTGGAGGGTGAACTCTCTTCAAGCAAATTCACCGCCCCAGGCTACACTCAAATTGGGTGGAAAACTGCTGACGGCGCAGAATATTTGTTTGCAGGCAGTTTGACTGTTAAAAATCTAACAACAGAAGACAAAGTTTCAGTTTATGCTGTGTGGCAAGGCAACGAATACACAGTTGCATTGCATGTGGCGGGTGACGAAACATCAAGAACAAAAGAAGTCACGGCAATTTATGGCGATAGCACAAAAAATCTTCCAGACATAAGCGAAATTGTTGATACATATTCAAAATTGACTATGTATTTTGTCGGCTGGACAACTGTTCCAAATGGAAAGACGGAAGATGCCCAATATTCAAACGGTCAAGTTATCTACAACTTTACAACTGAAGACAGAATTGAACTTTATCCAGTGTTTGTTAAATACACATTGAGTATCCTTTCAAACAATGGCGAAGACAAAGTCTTGACCTTTGAACCAGACAATCAAGGAACATTTAGAGTAGGCAAGCAAGACTTAATTTCATTTGCACTTCTTGGACATGAAATCGGCTTCTTGAGCAGAACAAAAGAAGTTTCATTGCAAGGCACAAGCAATTTGACATTTGACGAACAAGGATATATCACAATTTCAACAAGCGTCTTTACAAAACCAGTCCTTGAATTGTTTGTCGCTTGGAAGTCGCTTTCATATACTTTGCAATTTGAAGTTGAGGGCGGCAGTGGCGAATATCCAACAAGCACACTTTATGTTTCTCCAACTGGAACAAACACATACGCTGACGGAGCAACTTCTTGCGTCTTGCCACAAGATATGGAAATCCCTACAATTTTGCATGGCTGGTCAATTTTGCCAGATGCAAGCGTTGTAAACTATGAACTTGGCTCGTCATTTGTTCTAACTCAAGATGTTGTAAATCAGTTTGCAATGTATCAGGACATTTCTCTTGGAGTTTTGAAACTTTATGGCGTTAGAGAAACGGAATATAGCATAGTTTATAACCTCAACACAACAAGAACTATTATCGGAGCAAGCAGAACGGATATTGTTGGCGAAAATCAAAACGAAACGGCAAAAGTTGAAATTGGAACAGAAAGAAATATTGCCTTTGCAGACATAAACGGAAATGTTTGGGAAATTGCAGATATTAAAGACGAAAATGACAAATATTTTGCTTACTTTGCTGGCTGGGCATATTCTCCAAGTGCAACAATTCCAGACATAACTTTAAATGACGAAAATCCAAATGAAGCAACGACAAAGTTTGCGGGGAAAGTTACACTTTATGCTGTGTGGGAAGAATATTCAAACCCATTTATATTCACCTACTCAGAGTCAAAGATTGTTGGACTTGGCGAAGAAGGCAAAACCCTTGAAAATGCAAACATAATTCTTCCAAAACACAAACTTTATGCCGCTGGTGCAACAATAACTATTGGCGAAGAAATAACTGGAATTTCAAGTCTAGTGACAACGGGACAAATTCAATCTTTGAACTTTAAGTTTGTGATAGACGGATTTGAAATTGAGTCATTTGCCTTTGAAAATGCAGAAAATCTTGTTGGACTTAACAACTTGAAACAAAATCAAGTGTTTGCATATGGTGCATTTGTAAACGGAACACTTAGAGATATAACTTTTGAAGCGAATGACAATGTGGCAATGTTTTTAGCAGATGACGGAAATGTCTATTCAACTGACGGCACAAGTGCCAGTCTGTTTGCAGTTCTCATTTCAAACATGGGAGATAATGAAAACTTTGCAGTGGGACAAAATGCAAGTTACAACGGGACAAATTACAACATAATTTCCATTCTTCCATTTGCCTTTGCAAACACAACTTTTGAAACAATTTCCATTCCACAAACAGTTTCATCAATGAGAGAAGGTGCATTCGCATATGCAAGCAACCTCACTTCCATTGTCGTTCCATTTGTCGGTGGCGGAAATGCGGAAGACGGCGTTGAAAGAGCGTCAAGTTTGAAATATTTGTTTGTGAACATAAATGGCGAAGTCGTCATTCCACAAGGACTTGCGGAAGTTAGTGTTCAAAATGAAAAACTTGACAACTTTGGCGACTATGCCTTTGAAGGTTTTGCAAAACTTGAAAGAGTCTTCTTTGGAGCAAACATCAAGACTATTGGGGCATATGCCTTTGGCGATTGTGCAAGTTTGACTGAACTTGGCACAAGTGGCTTGTTTGACATTTCAAGCATAACAAACATTGGCTCTTATGCTTTCCAAAATTGTGTAAATATTCCAAAGAGCATTGACTTAAGCAATGTTCAAGTATTTGGCGAAAAAGTGTTTGACGGCTCGGGACTTGAAAGTGTTGTTCTTTCTGGCACAACAGAAAACTTTGGCGACAACAAAACCTTTGAAGAACTGACAACACTTGTTGAAGCAAGACTTTATTCCGTTGCAGCGTTTGATGCAGTTGTAAATGGCACAGGCATCACGGCAAGTGATATTGAGGAAGATAGAGAAGGCGTTGTTTATACAAATATCAACTTCTATCAAAAACTCGTCAAAAATGATAAATGGCATAAATATCTTAGATACAACATTGTTGTTGACAATTTGATTGATGTTTTAAGCAGCACAAACGAACTTATAAGTTATCATTCAAGCCTTGAAGACGCAGTGGCAAACGCTCAAAATGGCAATAAGATTGTTGTTAAGAGTGATATAAATCTTAAATCTACAATAACAATAGATAAGACAATTTCAATTTACGCCGGCTATGAAAAACTTGACAGCGAAGATAGAGGCGGAATTACATTTGCAAGAAAATCTGACAATGTGGCGTTTGTTGTTGAAAGCAATGGCAATGTGACCTTTGGCGGCAACTTTGTTGAGGGCGATGACGCAACATATGTCAATGCAGAACTTGACATCGTGGGCAGCAAGAGAGAGTCGGCAGACAGCCTGATAAAAGTAAACGGCGGAACAGTTGGATTTAACCTTGGGCTTAAGATATATGACCATATCTCACAAAACGGTTCAGTTGTTTATGCAACTGGCGGAACAGTTTCCGTTACTGGCAGCGAAATCTACAACAACTATGCAGTAAATAATGGTGGTGTTTTCTACATTACAACTCAAGCGAAGTTGATAATATCTCGTGCAAATATCCACGACAACGGAATGTTTGACGGCGAAGTTATGACAAAGAGCGGCGGTGTGGTGTTTGCTCAAGACGGCAGTATTGTAGAAATTTCTGACAAGGAAACTCAATTAACAAACAATGGTGCCCAAAACGGTGGTGCAATTTACATTGACTGTGAAGATGTAACAAGCACAATTTCTGCGGGACTATTCAGCGGAAACACAGCCACAATGTCGGGCGGTGCTGTTCTTGTAAGTGCAGGCAAACTTATTGTAACTGGCGAAGTGGAATTCTATGGCAACTCGGCAAAAAATATGGGCGGTGCATTGGCAGTTGTTGGCGGAGCGCTCAATATTAACAAGGGTGTCAAAATAGGCTCAAACGAAGCAAATATGGGTAACTCGGCTGCAATAGGCGGCGGCGTTGCAATAAACGGCGGAATACTTGTTGCAAACAATGTTACAATATCTTCAAACAATGCAACAGCTGGCGGAAATATCTATATCAGTTCCGAAAAGACTTCAGAAATTAGTTCTTCTGAAATTATCCTTGGAAATAACGGCGGCGTTGTTGACTTTGGAACAGATGTTTTGGGCGGCGGCATATTTGTTGACGGAGCAAAACTTGCCATTAAAAATTCTTCCATAAAAGAAAACAAAGCCTTTGCTGGTGGTGCAATTTATGTCACAGAAAACAACGGACTTGCAAGCGAAGTTACATTGAGTTCTGGCGAAATTTTAAACAATAATGCAACAAACGGCGGTGCAATCTTTGTAAAGAATGGCAAAATGACAATAGCTGGCACAAAGATTGCAGAAAACACTGCAAATGACGGTGCTGGAATTTATGTTTCAAATGGCGAAGTTGCATTGAGCGGTGCAAGTGAAATTTCAAACAACACTGCAACTCAAAATGGCGGCGGACTAAGCATCAACGGCGGAACAGTTAGCATAGTTGGAAGTCCACTTTTGTCAAATAACACAGCAGCACAAAACGGTGGAAATATTTACTATTCTGACGGCAGTCTTGTGATAAATGTTGCGACTATTGAAAAGGGCAACGCTAACCTTGGCGGCGGAATGTATCTTGAGAGAAACGCTTTGGGCGTGGAAAAGGAAGCAGATGTTATGATATCGTCTGCAACATTCACAGAAAACAACGCAGCAAGTGGTGGGGCAATTTATACAAACCTTGTTTTGAGCATTGACAAAGCGGAAATCACCGGCAACACTTCAAACGAATTTGGCAGTGCAATTTATGTTGGCGAAAAAGCGAGAGTTGTTCTTGACGAGGTGAATTCTTATAACAACACAAGCAATGCAGAAAATGCAGAAAAATATTCAAATATCTACATTTCATCTTCTGCAACAGAGCATGCTCTTTCCATTTCAAACAACACAATGCTAGGAGAGGCAGAAGAAAGCAACGGAATTTATCTTCCAAAAGGAAAGATTATTGATGTTGTGGCATTGACCATTGGCAGTCAAGGCGAAACTTCTATGAGGAAAAATAGAATAAGACTTCACCTAGAAGTAAGTCCACTTGACAATACTCAATGGCAAGACGGCATGGGAATTTATGTTGCATTGTATGCTGACCAAAAATATGCAATAACAGGTGCAAGCAAATTTGTAAGCAAGGGTGTATGCTTTACACGACTTGGTGCTAAGATTTATGCAACCATTGCAACAGTTGTTGATGTAACAGAAAGGTCTAAACCAATTAACTATGCAAGTTTGAAAGACGCAACAGAGCAATCTACAGACGAAAAGAAGAACTATATCTTTGAAATATTCCAAGACCAAAAAATTGACGAGGAAAGGGTTGTTATTGTTGGAAACAAACAAAATATAACAATTACTCGTCAAAAAGACGCTGACGCAAAAATTTATCGTGACGCAAATTACACAGGCGTTATGTTTGAAGTTTGGGGCAAACTTTCTCTTAACTTTGACAACACACAACTGACAGAATATTCACTTCAAACACTGGACATCTTTGGCAGTGACGAGAGTGGCGAAACATCACAATCTGTTGAAGCAACTGAAGCAATGTTTAGAGTTTTGGGCAGCGGCACACTCAATATTTATGAAGCGGTTACAATTCAAAACGGCAAAAATCTTTCGGGCTATGGCGGTGCGGTTGCTGTTGAAAATGAATATGCAATTTTGAATATGTTTAATGGCACAATGCAAAATAACAATGCTCTATATGGCGGTGCTATTGCAGTTGTCAAAGGCGGGGCATATGTCTTGGGTGGAACAATTCAAGGCAACACTTCAAACTTAGGTGGTGCAATCTATTCTGCTGGGACAATCGACATTGGAACAGACAGCACAAAAGTCCTTATAACTGGCAATGTGGCACAAGGCACAATGGGCTATGGCGGTGCAATATACACCGTTGACGGCTCAAGAGCAACAATCAAAAATGCTTTATTCAATGCAAACATTGCTTCAGAGGGCGGAGCGATTTATGCAAAAGGCACATTAGACATTTCATACACTGATTTCAAGCAAAACGGTGCTATGATTGGCGGTGCAATTTATG
>CAKVNA010000021.1 GCA_934776915.1 uncultured Clostridia bacterium | reverse complement strand
TTGTAAGCATACGGTTTCAGTTTCTATTTCACTCCCCTTCCGGGGTTCTTTTCACCTTTCCCTCACGGTACTAATCCACTATCGGTCACTAAGTCGTATTTAGCCTTAGGAGATGGTCCTCCCTCATTCACACCGGATTCCTCGTGTCCTGTGCTACTCTGGATACCTTTGAGTGTTTATTGTTTTCGCTTACGGGACTGTCACCCTGTTTCGTCTAACTTTCCAAAAATGTTCAGCTAACAATATTCATGCTCTTATAAGGTCCTAACCCCACTTAAATTTCTTCAAATGGTTTGGGCTCATACCCTTTCGCTCACCACTACTCAGGTAATCGTTTGTTTACTTTCTCTTCCTCCGGATACTAAGATGTTTCAGTTCTCCGGGTTCCCTTCATAACAGTATGTATTCCTGTTATGATACTAGAGGATTAACTCTAGTGTGTTCCCACATTCGGATACCCACGGATCAAAGTCTATTTGCGACTCCCCGTGGCTTTTCGCAGCTTATCGCGTCCTTCATCGGCGCTTAGTGCCAAGGCATCCACTATATGCTCTTTGTAGCTTGATCTATTTGATCAACATCAGTAACTTTATTTCTAAAGTTTTATGATAAAATCGTTTGACAATGTTCTTGTTATATTACTCAGCGTAATTGAATTTACATTCAAATCGGTTTGATTTAAAATTGAAAATACATATTACACACTTCCAACAGAAAAACTTACATGCTAAATTAAATTTAGCAGATAACTTTTATGTTGAATAAATTTGCGTTTTAATCTCTAACTAATTAGTTAAAAAATTAACTCGATATTTGTCTTCTCATATATTTTTAAATATGCAGTTGTGATGGTGCTGTTTTCATGCCGTAGCACGGTCGTTCCCTTTCGGTGACGACATGGCAAGAATACCATAATGAAATTATAGTGTCAACAACTTTTTTAAAAAATTTGTCACTTTTTTCGTCTTTTTTGCCCAAAGTTACGAACACTCTGCCGAGTGTTTACATTTTTAGCCCATTTTAGCCCCGTTTTCGGGCAAAATTCCCGTAAATTCAAGAATAAAAAATACTTTGAAACTTATCCAAGTTTAATAAAAATCTTCCCCGACTTTGATTGGGAACTTACTTCACCTCTTTTTCTAAGTTATCTCATCGGCATAAAAAAATCTCACCCATAAAGAGTGAGATTTAATATTTAGTCTTCTTCTTCAAACAAGTCGTGAGCCACACTGTCAGAGATAAATTTTCTGTCAAGGTGCTTCTCAAGGTTCTTTGTTCGCTTTTTGGCAATGACATATTCCGCAACTCCAAAGGCGAGGAAAAAGCCACCAATGCAGAACATGGTTATAACAAACCAGTCAAAGTTGTCGTAAGCAGCAATCTTTAGATATGTGAAAGCAAGCGAAACAAAGACGCATGCTGTCCTAATATATGAAAGCAGTGACCTTTGGCAAGACATTGCAGTTTGCTTTATGGAAAGTTTTGTTCTTAATATTTCAAGTGCGGTTATATCTTTTTGTTGGTTGTCCATTTGTTCCTCCACATATATAATGTTTTATATTTTTAAACTTATTATATTATATATATAGCAAATTCCGCTGTCAATTTTTTTGAGGATAAAATTTGAAATTATTTTTGAATATTAAAACATAGGCTTTTTATTAAGCGGCTAGAAGTCTGTTCGTAAATACTTCTTTTGCATGCACAAAAGATAATTTGGAACACAAATAAAATCTTCCCAAATGCAAATAATAAAAATGTATAGTGATTTTCCCTATAAGGCAAGAAAATTATAGGGAAAAATAATATTATATGTTGAAAAAGGGAGAATATTGTAATTTATGGGAAGACGCAAGGCGAGTCAAACTGAAAATCATAATGAAACAAACAGAGAAAATTTGTCACGGCTCGTTGGCGAAAACTTGAAACTCGCCCGACTTGCCAAAGGCATGACACAGCGTGAAATAGCAACTGAACTTAACAAATATCAGTCAGACTATAGCAACTATGAAACGGGGACAATTCAACTGGACTATGAAAAGATAGTTTATCTTTGCAAGCGTCTTGACATCACTCCCAACGATTTATTTGGGTTTAAGTATTAAAAAACGCAAAAAATTTAAATTGAACGGGCAAAATATCTCAAAAGTTATTTTCAAATCTAAAATTATGTGCTACAATGTCTAGGACAACATTTTTTTGTTGCAAAAAGGCTTAAAAATAAAAGAGGCAGATATGAAACTACTTGAAATTAAAAAATTGCACACAGAAACAAAAGAACACAGTGGCAAGACAGTTAAGGTTGGTGGCTGGGTTAGAAGTGTGAGAGATAGCAAAAACTTTGGATTTATTGACCTAAATGACGGCACAAGTTTTAAGGGAGTGCAAATTGTTATCACTCCAGAGAAAATTGAAAACTATGCAGAAGTTGCAAAACTTAACGCAGGCTCAAGCGTAATATGCACAGGAACTTTGGTTGAAACTCCAAACAACAAGCAAGCGTTTGAAATTCAAGCAGACAGTGTCAGCATTGTTTGCAAGACAGACACAGATTATCCACTTCAAAAGAAAGGTCACTCTATGGAATTTCTAAGAGAGCAGGCCTATCTTAGACCTAGAACAAATTTATTTAATGCGGTGTTTAGAGTTAGAAGCGAAAGTTCATTTGCATTGCATGAATTTTTCCACAAAGAAGGGTTTGTTTATGTGCATGCTCCAATTTTGACATCTTCCGACTGCGAAGGTGCGGGCGAACTTTTCAGAGTAAGCACACAAGACATTTATGCGGGCAAAAAACTTGACCCAAAAGACGAACTCTTTGGGAAAAAGGTTTTCCTTTCCCCATCGTGCCAACTTGAGGGCGAAGCATTTGCACTTTCTATGGGAAAGATTTATACATTTGGCCCATCTTTCAGAGCAGAAAACAGCAACACTGTAAAACATGTCAACGAATTTTGGCACATCGAACCAGAAATTGCTTTCTATGAACTTTTTGACGACATGGACCTTATGGAAAAGATGATAAAATATGTTATCAATCACTTGTTCACCCGCTGCCATGACGAACTTGAATTCTTTGACAAATTTGTGGAAAAAGGATTGCTTGAAAAGTTGCACAATGTGGCAGACAGTGAATTTGCAAGAGTAACCTACACAGAAGCAATAGAACTTCTTTCAAAAAATAACAAGAACTTTGAATTCCCTGTTAAATGGGGTGACGACATTCAAACAGAACACGAAAAATATCTTACCCAAGAAATTTACGGCAAACCAGTTTTTGTTTATGACTATCCAAAAGAAATTAAAGCATTCTATATGAAACTGAATGACGACAACAAAACCGTAAAAGCAACCGACTTGCTTGTGCCTGGCATTGGCGAACTTTGCGGAGCAAGTGAAAGAGAAGAAAGATATGATGTGTTGCTTGAAAGAATACACGAACTTGGGCTTAACGAAAAAGACTATTGGTGGTATCTCAACCTTCGCAAATTTGGCAGCGTAAAACACAGTGGCTTTGGCATGGGCTTTGACCGATTTGTCATGTATGTCACTGGCATGCAAAATATTCGTGATGTCCTCCCATTCCCAAGAACTCCAAAGAACTGCGAGTTTTAAAAGTAAAATCTCCTTCAAAAGCAAGAAGAACGCAGTTTGTAAGTTTGGAAAAGTTGGAATAAATTTGATATTAAAAAAAGAACTTTATCGTTTAAGATAGAGTTCTTTTTTTGTTAATCAATCTTTTTCAAGAGTTTTTTATTTGCCATTTATGAATGTGGCACCACTGCCTCAATTTCTGTAAGTTTGGCTTGTATGTCTGTCATAAGGTCGGCATAGTAAGTGTCGCCGGTGTAGGTTTCTTGTGGGGTGTCTGTTGCATGAGAATTGAAGGCATATTTTTCATTGTTTAAAATTTCGTCAATTCTTGCAGAGCCGCCCTTTCCATCTGGGTCAGAAGATGTTGGGAGTTTTTCTTCTGCAACTGTTTTCATTTTGTCAAAGGCAATGGTTGCAATATCTTTTGCAATCTTGTCATCTGCCACTCTTTGCATTGAGGCTATGGCATCAAGTTTTTGTCCAACTTCAACTGCCTTGTTCTTAAAATCGTCATAGGTTGAAACAGTTTGCAAGTCATCAAGGTTGTTTTTGAGAGATATAACTTCAGCGAACATTTTTTCATATTTGCCAGTTTCAGTGCTGTCCACCACCTCGAGGGCTTTTGCTTTGACATTTGCAGCAATGTCTTTATATTCAGAGTCTGTGGCGATATATGTCTTCATTTTTTGATTGAAGAAGTAGTCAAGCACTTTTTTGATTATAACTTTATCAAAAAGTTTGCTTCCGTCTGCTTCTGCAGCGTCAAGTTTTCCGCCAAGTCTATCAACATCAACAGTTTGATTATTCATTTCTGTAAACAATGCGTCCATATGCTTAAATTCCATTTCATAATTTTCAATATTTATTGCATTGTTCCCTATTGTCTTAATGATGTCTTTAAGTTCTGTTCCCATATCGCTGTATGTCGCAAGTTGCTTGTCAATAACAATCTTAATAACTTCGGCAATTACATCTCTTGTCAAAATAACACTGGCCGTTTGTGGGGTTGCAGTTATTCGATTGAAAAGTTCGCCAGCAATAATTGCATCATCTTCGTCAGTTGTTTTTCTTACAATCTTAATTGGGTTTTGCTCTGCTAAGTCCTTAAGTTGAGCCATATATCCAAATTCTCTTTCATAAGACACTATTTCAACTTTTGCCGAGCCGTCTGTTGGTTTAAGTTTGTTTTTGATAAGAGTTTTTGCAGAAACATAATCGTCTGGGACATTTTCGTTTACATAATGCACAACAATATCACTCAAAATGTTTGGCACAAGGACAGAATTTTCTTTTATTCCGTCAATAGTCTTGCCTATTTGGACAAGTGGTTTTGAAGTGTCTTTTGCAACATCAACAAGTTTTGCCATATTAACAAACTCTGTTTCATAGGACACAATTTGCTCCATGTTTGCACAAAGTCCTGCATATTCAGTGTTTCCAACAACAATGTTCTTTAGATTTGCATCTAAGTCTTTTGAAGAATCTTCAACAAAATATTTCAAGAATTTTTGCAACACTTCATTTGTTAAAAGCTTGCTCTTGGTTGTTGTTTCCGATTCAAGATTGTCTGTTTTCTTGCCACTTAAAAGGTCAAATTGTCTGCCTATTGCTCCAAATTTCACTTGTTCAGCGGTGAGTTCTGGTGTTGCTTCCCAAGAAGACTTGTTAACTGTGTCCATTAGATTTGTAAGGTTCAAAATTTCTTTTTCATAAGAAGTTACATTTGGAACATTGTTCTTTATTGCACTTATGAGTTCTTGTTTTTCTTCAACGCCATTCACAAAGTCTGTTGACTCTCTGTCGATATAATAGCAGACAACTGCTCTAACTTCCACTGGGGTAAATATCTCACTGCCTGAAATGACATCAAGCATTTCGCCCATTTTTACAAGGTCACTTGTTGCAAAATCTGCAACAAACATTGTTTTAAGTTTGCCAAGTTCCGCTTCCCAACTTGTTACATTGCTATTTCCGTCAAAATAAATGTTGTTAAGCACGCTTTCTTTGACTGTAAGCCCTGTAACACTGTTCACCTCAACTGCCATAATCTTGTCAATTTCAGTTTGTGGGCTTCCTGCGCCTGCCAAAAGATTTTTCTCCAAGAAGTTGTTTATCAAAACACGAAGAACTTTGTTTTCCACAAAGAGATGTGTATTCTTTTCTCCGTCAACAACTTTCATTGCCTCATCAATAGCTTTGCCTAAATTTTCAAAAGATTTGTTTGCTGGGTCAGAAATTGCTGTTTTGTCAAAGTTAGACAATGTTCCCATTGCTCGTCTTAAAACTCTCAAAGAATATTTAAACTCGTTGCCCCAATTTTTAATTTCACTTCTGCCGTCAGTCTTTTCGCCCGTCCAAATTTGCCCCAAAATGTAATCTTTAAGTGTCACATCTTGTTGCGTTTCGTCAACAAGTTTTGTGTCAACAACAAGGTTTAGATAATCTTTTGTTGTTGTGTCTGTTAAGTCGTCAATCAAGTTTTTGAGTGTGTCTTTGATATTATAATTTGTAATAAGCACAGATTTTCCAGCGATAGCCTTTTGAATGGCATTTCCAATTCGTTCTGCTGGGTCGTTTTCCTTTTCAACATAATCTGCACTTAAAATTTTGTCAAATGCGAAGTCTGTTTCTTCCTTTTTAATTTGCATAACAGTGTTTATAACTGGAGCAACAGAACGAAGTTCCGCTTCCCAACCACGAGAGGTTGTTATGTCATAGAGTGAATTTAGAATTGCTGAATATTTGCTTTCCTTCCCTTCTGTGCCACCCAACATTTCGTTTGCCTTGGACTTTAGATAATCAAGCAAGCCTGTATAACTGCTGTTGGACAACAACCCACTTCTTGCCACATCAACCACTTTGCCCAAAGCACCATAGGCGTCACAAGCATCATTTTCGTTTGCATAATATCCGTCAGTTTTCTTATCTTCAAGTTTAAGATAGGATACAAAGTTTTCCAAAATATCTTTTAAGTTTTGTTTTAATGAGTCTGCTGTTATTTCTGCTTTTTGATAACCTGTTATTCCCGTTCCTTCAAAAACTTTTTCAACAGCCGAGTCAACAAGGGTTGGGTATTCGCTTGAAAGAAGTGTCACCTTAAAGAGATTGTCAACAAATGCTGTGGCAAATGTTTTTGGATTGACATTGTTTTGGACAAGAATTCTCACCATTTCACTGGTTGAGGATACTTCACCTTTTATAATAGGAACCATAAGCCCGTTGTCATTGAACAATGTTGCAATGTCAATAATGGCTTCAATTTGATTCATAAACATATCCACTTTTATTGGGTTGTCCAAGGTGGAATTTTTGTAAGCAGTTTTTAATAGTTCTGCATAGTCTTGCCCGTCAATTACAATTTTTAGATTTTCGTTTTCTGCAAAGAATTTGTCAATGAAATATGGCAAAAGGTCATCACCCAAAGTATCAACAAGTTTGCTTCCCTTAAGTCCAAACAAAATGTCCTTTACATTGCTCAAAGCGTCTGCAACAGATTCCTTTGTGCAGGTTTCTTTGTTGTTCATGAAATTAGAAAGGGCGGTGTATTTGTTGTATAGATAAATTCCATTGTCCACTTCATTTGAAAGATAAATCTTTTCGCCACCAACATTTACAGTTGCCAGCCCGTCAAAAACGAGATTTGAGAAGAAACTTATTCCAGTGTATTTTGCCACTTTGGAAGCGACAGAATTTTCATAACTGTTCAGATATTGCTGTGTTTCTTCGTCAATTACTGTTGGAAGATATGGAACTTCCTCGCCCGCTTCGTTTTGAGTTACAAGATTGGCGTTTGCCTTTTGATAAATTGTGTTAAGTCCCACAATAGGGCTTAATGTTGCCACACAAATTACAAAACCCATAACAATACCCACAAGCATGCCACCAAATCTATTTTTGCCACTTATTTCAAGTCCTGTAGGCATATCATCTTCATCAACAGGCACACCACGTTTTTTGAGGTTTTTAATTTTTCTCTTATATGCTTTAAGTTCTCTCTTTTTCTTATCAAAGCACCTTGAAGCAATAATTGCCCAAATTGGATAAAGCAAAATTTTAAGAACCCAAAAGCCTAGGACAAAGATAAGAACATTTAAAATCATTGTTGGAAAGTTCTCTGCAAATGTTTTTACTGCTTCACTTTGAGAAATCGCTTCGTCAAGATTAAGGCTGTTTAGCAAGTTTACACCAATATCACTAAGTTTGCTTACTGGTCCATTTATGTTAAGACCAAGAGAAGATATGTCGATGCTGTTTAGCCACGAGGAAATAACCGGCGTCAAAAACCACAGGATAACACCCGTCACCAAAAGCCAAATAAGTCTGAAAACAGACTTGCTTGCCCCACGTTTTAGTCCAAATAGAATGGACATCAGCATGATAACGCATATCAATGCCAATATTACATATCCGATAAGTGAACTGTCCATAGTTAACTCCCATTATATTTATTTTTAATTTATACAACAATAATATACGACAAAATGCAAAAAGTTCAAAATGATTTTGTTTTGTTTGCGACAATTTTTACCAATTTTTCATAAAAAAATAAGAGGTTTGTATGAAAATTTGTGTTTATGCCATATGCAAAGACGAGGAAAAGTTTGCAAAACGCTGGATGAACAGTATGAAGGAAGCTGACGAAATTTATGTTTTGGACACAGGTAGCAGTGACAAAAGTGTAGAAATTCTAAGAAATCTTGGGGCGAGAGTCACCGTTCAAGAAGTTTCCCCTTGGCGATTTGATGTTGCAAGGAATACAAGTCTTTCTCTTGTGCCAGACGACTGTGACATTTGTGTTTGCACAGACCTTGACGAAATTTTTGAAAAGGGGTGGCGGGAGAAACTGGAAAATGCTTGGCAAAGAGGAATTCACCGCCAGTGCTTCTATACTTATGTTTGGAATGTTCTTGAAAACGGCACAGACGGAACAACTTTTTTGTATCAAAAAATTCATGCACGGCGGGGTTTTCGGTGGATTTATCCTGTGCATGAAGTTTTGTCTGCCACTCCCGCTGTGAACGAGAATGAAACTTGCCACTGCGAAAACATTGTTCTTAGGCATTATCCCGACAGCACAAAGGACAGAAGTCAATATTTGAAACTCCTTAAACTCAGTGTTGCCGAACACCCCGAAAGTGACCGCAACACTCATTATCTTGCTCGTGAGTTTATGTTCGCTGGCGACTATTTTTCCGCCATAAAGTATTTTAAAAAGCACCTAAAACTTCCCACTGCAACATGGGCGGAGGAAAGAAGTGCAAGTTTAAGATATATAGGCGACTGCTACTATTTTCAGAACAGACTTCTTCTTGCAAAAAAGTTTTATCAAAAGTCAATTTGTGAATGTCCTTCAACAAGAGAGGGCTACTTTGCATTGGCAAAACTTTTATATGTTCAAAAAAAGTATTTTGACTGTTACATTGTTCTAAAAGTCATGCTTGAAATTAAAAATAGAAATTTAACATACATTTCTTCCCCCGAGTGCTGGGGTGACGCTCCATATGACTTGCTTTCTCTCTGTTCGCATTTTTTGGGCATGAAAAAAGAGGCATATGATTACTGCCTCTTGGCTTTATCCAAAAATCCGCAAAATAGACAACTTAAAAATAATTTGCAATATTTTAAAACTCACCTTTAAAAGGCTCTAATTTTCTTTTTGCCATAATCTTCCCAACTTTGTTTGCATTTGAAAATGTTAGCCATGAGCCACAAAGTGCAACCACATCTCCGCCAAACCAAGCGTAAGTGGAACGCAGAGTTGAAACAGAGTCTGAAAGTTGCAAGAACATAATTCTGTAGGTTATATCAAAGATTACAAAAAGACTTACAAAAATTGCCATTACAAGTGACAATATCCGCAATGCTTTATAGATTTTTGATTTCCTTTCTGGAAACATATTGTGTCTTTCCTTTGCCACACAGAACAAACAAAATGTTGCAACGACAAGACACACCAAAATGGCAACCGCAACATATTTTGCATAAGTAAGCATAAGAAGTCTAACTCCTATTGGCTCTTGATAATCCATATTTATATCAATGATAAGTCTAAGAATTTCCGAATAGACAATTTGATGAATAAGTGCAAAAAGGACAACTGCCGAAACGCACATAAGTAGCAAGCAAAATTTATACCCCGATTGTAGTCTTTCAGAAACTTCAATCCTTTCATAAAACATTTTGTTCACTTCATCTGCCGAAAGTTCATTTTCCTTAACTGCTTCCATTTTTTCTCCTAACCAAACAAAATAAATTCTAACCTTTTTGCCAACTTTTATCAAGCAAATTTGCTAAAA